>NZ_JBOZPB010000002.1:0-285795 GCF_050848685.1 Shewanella sp. MF08487 | reverse complement strand
ACCTTTTAGAGCAGCATCCGCTAAAAGCCAGTAAACCAACCAAGATAAGAAAGGCAGCATGGAATGACGATTTTAGGCGCGAGATTTTCTTTGGTTAAGAGATTTAACAAAGCTTAATCCCGCCCTGTGAGGCGACGGTAAGCCAAGACAGTAAGGTGTAAGGCAAGTAACCCAGTAAAAGCGTTGCAGAAAAACAGTAAGGCAATCAAATTCACTTCCCTAGGCTCATCATAATAAAGCCATCAACAGCGGCCAAGTGATCACTGATGAAACCGTTAGCTGCCTTATACAAAGCTCATCATATTTTTGCCTAAAAAACCTCCAGATTTAACTTTTATCACCACAATAGCTACTGCTTCTATAATATCTATTGTAAAGTAAGACAACATAAACGAACCCTATAGTTAATCTCTTACATCATATATACCTGTAAGGACAACGTTGACGTTTAGAATGATAGAATATAAATGTAACCGTAAAAAATTACTCCTAAATGCCAAAACCAACAGATGAGTCAACACTAATTTAATCATTATTCATTTCTGCTATGATATTTATGATTAAATACCTAAAAATCTTTCGAGTTAAGTATAAATAATTTCGATTTTTATATAATGCCTGAATTTTTATAAATTTTATTGACAAAATATTTTAAAATGGAGTTATCTTATGACCACACTGCCCATTACTCCCTATAGTGAAAAAGCAGAAAAATCCTTTTGGAAAACGGGTGTTGCACAAGTTAACTTAGGAGATGAACCATTTAAGTTAATTCATAACCTACTTATATCAAAAGAAAATAGCAAATTATCATCTATAGGATCATGTTTCGCTCAACATGTTGGGAAATGGTTACTCGAAAATGATTATTCATTTAACCGTAGTCAACTTGATAAAAAACAAATATCAAGCTTTGCTTTTGGCAATGTTTACACCCCTAAATGTTTACTACAATGGTTGCAATCAAGCCGTTCAAGTAATAAATTCGATATTTATTATGATGAAAAAGTGGGACGTTACCTTGACCTTCTTAGACCGAGTGTTTTCCCTGAAGGGTTTGACTCGGAAGAGACATTGCGAGACTCAAGGAATGCAGCAAAAAATGAGCTGTTAGATACGTTAAAAAATACTAATGTGCTTATATTTACTTTAGGTTTAACTGAGGCTTGGAAAGATTTAGATAATATTTTCTACCCGAGTTGCCCTGGGGTTATAGCAGGAGAGTTTAATAAGAATATTTTTTATTTTCATGAGTTTAATTATAATGAAATACAATCTGATTTATTAGAAATAAAAGGTATAATCAAACATATCAATCCAAAAATTAAAATGATTTTGACTGTATCTCCCGTCCCTCTTACAGCAACAGCATCAGATAAACATATTCTTGTAGCAAGCCAATACTCTAAATCTGTACTACGATCTGTTGCTGGTTACCTATCTGATAATGATGATTTTTTTGACTATTTCCCATCATTTGAAATTATAACAGTTAATAATGTTGATGATTTTAGATTCAATGCGAATCGAAGAACTGTGTCAAATGATGCGATTGAATATGTTATGAGCCACTTCAAATCAGCATTTTCTAACGGTGAGATACATTCATCACAAAAAAACAAGAAAGAGCAATACGAAGAAACCGTTTGTGATGAAGAACGTTTAGAGGCATTAAACAAACTACCGATTAATTTAAATCACACCACAGTAAATCAATTAACGTTACTCGGTGATAGCCACATGGGTAAGTTAGCTACAGCACTCAAGGAAATGAAGATTATGTTTACTGGCGGTATGGTAATGAATGGTTCAGGATTTGCTCAAGGCAAATTCTCAATATGCCCCACTGAATATTTTGTACCACTAGAAAACGCCGCCTCACGGCAGCTTTATGCACCTATATTGAAAAATCTACAGGCACATGAGGAATCTCACTTTCAAGAAAAGTCGGTTATTATATCAAATATTGGTTTACAAACTCATCAAACAGTCGCTAGATTTTTCACATGGCTTCAGAAAAAAGAAGATGCAGATATTAAGAATATCACTCTACAAAATTATGTTGATTTTTTTCATGAAGATCAATCACAACAACTTTCAATATTGCTGGCAATGAAGGATAGGGGACATACCGTTATCGTGGTTTCTGATCCACCATTCTGTCGTCACTTCAAAGAATCGAATTCAATGGTAGGGCTAATATATTCTTACTTTGACGCAATTGAATACTTATGGTCACAGTTTGATATTTTATTTTTTAATGCAGCAAAAACATTCGATGAGGAAATTGATACTCCAATGATGTACGCCTCAGATATCGGCACTCCAGATGCTCCGCATGATTGGATCCACGGAAATTCATTATATTATAAATGGCTAGCAAATAAGTTATTAACAATTATCTCTGAAAACACCTAAAGTTCATACCAATGAGGACTCATAAAGTCCTCATTGGCTTGCTAGAATGATGCTTTAAGCCTTGCCATCCCTTCATTAATAGAAACTAGTGCACCATAGCCGAGATCTCGCTTGGCTGCGCTGATATCAAAATAATGGCTGCAGGATAACTGCCGTGCAACGAAGCGCGTCATTATGGGTTCTTCTTGCTTCTTTAGCAGCAAATACACACTCTCTAATACTGCGCCTGTCACATAAGCAACGGATTTAGAAACCCGCTTTGTCACAGGAGGTAAACCATCGCAGGCCAAAATCAGGTTGAGCATTTTTGCCATAGTGATGGGCTCATCATTACTCAAAAAATAGGCTTTACCTTGACACTTAGGCTGAGTTTGACAGAGCTCAAGCGCCGCCAGTACATGGGCGTAAGCAGCGTTATCAATGTAGATAGTATCGACCAGTTTATCCTCATGTCCAACCAGTTTTAGCTTACCTAAACGGCCGCACTCCAGCACTCGAGGCACTAAATGAGGATCTCCAGGGCCCCAGATCAAATGTGGCCGCAGTGCGACGGTTTTAAGCGCATAAGGCATTTGATTTATATCAGTATTCGCAGTCGCGGTATCACTCACTTGATTAGCATCCAGTATCATCTTTTCAGCGATGGCTTTGGAGTGGGCATAATAATTAAGGAATGATGTTGCATAGGGCGTGGATTCATCGATACCAGATTCATCTTGTCCCGCAAAGGTCACACTCGGCGTACTTGTGTACACTAAATTATTTATTTTTAATTCCTTACAAGCGGCAATCACATTAGCGGTGCCCTTAACGTTCGGGCTAAAATAGCTGCCCCTTGAGCCCCAAACGCCTGCTTTAGAGGCTACATGAAACACCATATCGCAGCCTTGCATCGCCTGTTGTAAAGCCTCTTTATTGACTAAATCCCCTTGCTGCATGGTCACGCCGAGCGCCTCAAGTTCGGGGTAATCTCCGCGCGCAAAGCCAGTAACCTTAATACCCGCAGCTAATAAGCGTACACAAATAGCTTTACCTAAAAATCCCCCTGCTCCCGTCACAAAGGCATGCGAAACCTTAAGGGCGAGCAGCTTAAGCGCCGTTTGCTCACGCGCATGATACTGCGTTAGCGTCGTACTGTTAGTTGGGTCTATCGTCATTTAGGTATCCATTTCTGCTCATTAATATGAGACTTAAAAGTCTGTGTAAGCATTTACAAAATAAGCATAAAGGCTAAAAAAGTTAAACAAGCTTAGTTAACGTGGGCACAGACTATAACGTAAAAAGGCAGAGAGAAGATCGCTGAGGCTAACATTAACCCTTTGTTTGTGATTGCGCCCAAACGGCTAATTTTTCTCTAAAAATTTTGGCGTTATGCCGTATGTCAACAGGAAAATCAGGATGAATAAGAAAGCGTTTTATGCCCTGAGTTTGGGAAAATTGCTCGGCAATATTGACGAGTTCTTGATACAGCTGCTGGCTCTTATTACATACCAGGGACTGGTCAAGTTCGATACAGATTAATGGCTCTATCTCGTTTGCTACCGTCACCGCCACTAATGCCGAACGTTTCACATTAGGATGGGTATTAAAGATGCGCTCGCAAGGAATGGAATAATAGCGCTTAGCAAACTGTCCTTTATGGGTGGCATCAACTCTGTGGGCCTTACGACCGCACATCCATAATCGGCCTTGGTCATCCAGATAACCCAAGTCGCCCATGCGATGCCTTACGCTGCTATTTACTGTGTCCCAAATTTTAGCCGTCGCTGTCGCGCCATCGAGTTGATAGTAGGCATGGCTCACCATAGGCCCTTGCACAACTATCTCGCCGATTTCGCCGCAATTAAGCAGTAATGTCTCATCCCATAGGGGGATGACATCTTCACTTATGCCAATAATACCAATCGTCACACCGTCAATCGCGCGGCCGACACAAATGCCGCCGCCGTTATCTGTGATGTCAGTAGTGGTAAATAAATCCTTACTGGCAATCATGCTAATGGGCAACGATTCAGTTGCGCCGTAGGAGTTTAGAATCGGCACATCTGGGTTAAGCATTTGCTTAAAGCGGGCAATAGAGGCAATAGTCGCGGGCGCACCGGCTGAAATAACCCGCTGTACACTAGGTAGCTTATGTTGTTTTTGTTGCCCAGCACGGCCTAAACGCTCTAATAAAGCAGGATTTACAAAAATATTACTGCATTGATATTTTTCAATCGCAGCAAATAGAAATTCGGGGTTAGCAGTAATCGGTTTACTGGCATCCATATCCGGTACGATAGATGCCATACCGAGCGCGGGTCCAAACAGCGAAAATAACGGAAACGTGGCTAAGTCGCGCTCACCGTGGGTAATACCATAATCATTTTTAAGCGCTTGAATTTGCGCTTCAAACATCCCATGACTGTACACAACGCCCTTTGGCGTACCTGTGCTGCCACTGGTGAATAAAATCGCCGCCATTTCATTAGGCTTTAGCATCACCATTGGATATTCAATGTGTTGCGTTGAGGTGTTTTTCGTTGAGGTGTATTGCAGCAAGGTCGATAAACTTATCGAGCCAGTCAGTATCTTCATCAGCTTAGCGGTTAGGTCAACTTTACCGCCATCCACATTGAGTAATGATCGAATACTGCCCTTACCCCAACCAAATAATCGTCTGGCAACATGGGCCTTAGGAATACCAATAAAGGCATCGGGCGACGCTTTTTCAAAACACTGTTTAAGATTATTAATGCCCATACCCGGGTCCACCAGAATGGGGATGATACCGGCTTTAAACAGCGCAAAGGTTAAGGCAAAAAAATCGAGGCTTGGCGTCACCATCAGCACAGCTTTCATGCCGCGCTCAATGCCATGGGCGTTAAGCGCAAAGGCGATGGTATCGCTCTGCTTATCTAGATTAAGGAAATCTAACTCGCTATAACGTAAATTCGCCACCGATGCACCATGCGCCTGTTGCACTGCCACAGCGAGGTGATGGGGTATCGCATGGGCAGCTTGCTTAAGGTGGCGGCAAATATTGGCATCAGCCACAGTTAAAACAGCTGATGTCGCGCTCGGTATAGATATGGATTGAGCCGACAGAGCAGCATCAGTCGCAAACAACGTAGACATTAACCGCTGACCTGTTCAGCCGCTGCCGTTTTGGCACTTGAACTCTCTATATTTGCAGTTTCTATCGCAGCACTATCTTCAGACATAAAGCCTTTGATGTGATGAATAACTTCATCACTGGCATCTTCCAAAATGTAGTGACCACAATCGGCAAATTCATGCACTGTTGCATGGGGCATGAGCTGACGCCATTGGGCCAAAAAGTGCTTATCAAATACAAAGTCTTTTAGGCCCCAACAAATCAACGTCGGGATTTTGGCAAATTGCGACAAACTCGCTGCAATATCAGAGACTAATTGATAGTTTCTGTCCCCTTCACGCAGCGGAATATCCTGCACAAAACGCAAGGTCGAAATCCGATTAGCCCAAGAGTTAAACGGCGCTACATAGGCATCGCGAATGTATTTCGACATAGGTTGGCGCTTCACGCCGACATAGGATGCAATAGATGAAAAAGCATTAAAACCACGAACTAGCACTGTACCTAACAAGGTATTACGGCAGATCCACAGCGGCCAAGGGAAAGGCTTAGACTTAGGTAGGTGAAAAGCGCCGGTATTTAAAATCACTAAGCGTTTAATGCGCTCAGGATAACGCGCCGCATAGCCCATACCTATCATACCGCCCCAATCGTGGACGACTAAGGTGATATTGTCTTTAACATTTAAGCTATCGAGCAGGGCTTCAAGATCGTCAATACGACTCTTAAGCGTATAATCATAACCGCTATCGTCGGGCTTATCTGACAAACCGCAGCCGATATGATCCGGCACTATGCATTGGTTAGTCTCTTTTAAAGCGCTGACTAAATTACGATAATAAAACGACCAGCTAGGATTACCGTGAACCATCACTACAGGTTCGCCTTGGCCTTCGTTTATATAATGCAACTTGTTGCCATTACGGCTCAAAAAATGACGTTGAAAAGGCAACAGAGTGTCTAACATAACGCTTCCTATCTTTTTAATACTATTGAACGCGAGCGCTATTTAAAGCGAATAAATATATTAGGTCGTAGAGATTAAAAGGCCTATGACGCTTTTACCACTTAATGCCTAACATCATACAATTTAATCCACTACCTATACCTAAAAAGCTCACTTGATCGCCCGCCTGTAAAAAACCTTGGTCGTGCGCCATCGCCGCAGTCACAGGTAAAGATACGGTGCCCATATTGCCAAGTAACTGGTAGGTTGGAAATTCTTTCTCTGGTGGAATATTGAGTGCACTAAGCACTTGCCTGCGGTTCGATGCACCGACTTGATGACAAATCACTTTATCAACTTGTTCAACCAGCCAATTGCGCTGCTCAAGAAAATGATCCCAAGTATGTTTGGCCAGCTCAACCCCTTCTTTGAGAAGCGTGACCGCATCGGTTCGCATAAACTCGCGATACAGATTGTGGCCTGCTTCCTGTAATCCCCACTGACATAGCTGGTGATGCTCAGGTGCCGATAAATGCGATGCGCCGAGCAATTGATGCTGACGCACATTGGTCAGTGGCAAACTGCCGTCGGTTAAGATAACCGCCACGGCGCCAGAGCCACCGGTTAAGGTCGCCAGCGACTGGGCAAAATTCTGCATGGTCGGATCGGCGAGCATGTTGTCGATAGTGACATCAACAATGTCCCTTGCCGATTCACATGACACCACCATACCTGCTTTAATTTGGCCCAACTCAATGCGATTAGCGATATCTAAAATACCCGATAACACCCCAAGGCAAGCGTTGCTGATATCGTAAATAGCGGTGTCTTTTGACACGCCCAATTCGGCAGCAATACGGCAAGCCGTGGCGGGTTCATGTTGGTCACGGCACACACCGGTGTAGACAACAGCACCTAAATCAGCAACGTTAATCCCGGTTTCAACCATGGCTTTACGGGCCGCTTTAATGGCACCGTCGGACAATTGATGCCCTTTTGGCCACCAGCGGCGTTCGGTGATCCCAGTCAATGCGGCAAGCTGTCCCATAGGAATACGGAACTTTTGATACAAAGGAGCGAGACGAGACTCTAGCTCACTACTGGAAACCACAACAGGTGCCAGTTCGTAGGCCAGGCTATTAATAAATACGCGGGAATATTTCATGAAACTGTTTTATTCGCTCACTAGAATGACTGACCTAAGATCAGCTTTCAGTTGTTATTCGTCATTAATGCGACATTTGAACAAGAAAAGCCGGATGATTCAATAAAAAACCATCCTCAGTGTAAGACTTGTCTCACAGCGCAGGTTCTAAACACGACGGCGTTGAATTTGCTTTAACTCATTTAAAATAGGCTAATAAGAAAATACTTCATAAAAAACATAACAGTACAGTATACTTTAAGACGTTCAAAATTATATCGCCATTTTTTGCGCTAAAATTAGCGCATTTCTAGGCGTGACGCTGTTTGCACAAAATTCACCCACGCAAACACCATATCCTTGTTCCTGCAAAAAACAAGCGCGATCTAAGATGAGCCACTGCTCCAGTACGCTACGAAATAAATGCGCCACTAAATCGATACGGCGAGTTAATTGTTGTCTTTGTCGCCCTATCTCAAGCCAAGCCTCAAAATCCCTGTTTTTGGCTAAATTAACGGCCTTCATCTGCGCCGCCCACAGGCAAAAATCAGTAAAACTGCCGCTCAACTGGCTCTGTTTTAACGAGGGTAAAGGCAAATATTCGTCGATTTGTCGACATTGACGTTGCAGTGCATCAAAGCCTAAGCGCCACGCGATTTCTTGATGGCGCAGCGCCTGTTGTTTGGGATTGGCGATCACGCTCTGCTGCAGCGGTAACTGTAAATCATGGCGGCTGAGTTTTAGGCTGCTCTGCTGAGCAAGATTGAATAACGGCTGATAATGGCTCGCTTGAATTAAATGATAGCAACAAGGAGAAATCGCCAATGCCTGCGTGCCCGCCTCGGCCGCCAGCGTTAACAGCCGAACATGCAAATCACCGCAAGCATGTAGTGCCACGACTTGTTGTTGCCTCGTGAATGGATTGGTATCAGCATCAATGGCAAAGGCATCAGCGCAAACAAAGGTTTGCGATAAGTGCCACTTATCGGCAAAGACTTGGCCAGCCTCACACAGTGGCGCTTGCCATTCTAGACTCACCACTTCGGCGCCGCGGGCCTTGGCAATCAAGCGGCCTAAATGGCCTTTACCCGCACACCATTCCAATACAGGTAAATCAAGATCCGGCAAATACTGCATAAATGCAGTAATTTGCTGCCATTTACGACCTTTAATGTGCGCACTAAAATGCGCTTCATCATCAATGGATAAACCATTAACCTGCGCCTCATCAACAACAAGTATTTTATCTGTAGCGGCAATCGATTCAGTGAATAAGGATAAATCCCAATCTTGGCCTAACGCCTTAAGATCTTCACTTAATGCCGGTGTTAGCGCCTCAACCAGCAAAGATTGCTCGGCATCGAGTTCATCAAGCTCATCGTCTGCCAGCATCCACACAGCGGCGGCCAACTGCGGAAAATCCTGTGCCCAAGGTAAAGCGATCACTTCAAATGCACGCACTTGCCACAGGGCAACGCTCTGTTCAAGCAACTGATTAAGTTGCTCAAATCGCTTTGAATAATTAAATGTGTTGTACGATTTATCTTGATTCACGTCATACCCAGTATCAAAAAACTTACCTTATTTTAGGCCAAGTGAATGCGCCTTAAAGATGACTTTATACGAAAAAATGTTAGTATCGCGCCACGTTAGACACTCAACCATATCGTTAACTGAAACCTTAACGTTATAACGATAAGGCACCCAGAGGACACCTATGCTTTCACCTTGCGTTGCACGCTGCGGTTTAAATGATGATGACTATTGCATGGGTTGTTTTCGGCATATCGATGAAATAGTCAGTTGGCGCACCGCCAGCGAAGCACAGCAAGCCGCGATTTGCGCACAATTACCAGCCCGTAAAGTCGCATTAGAAGGTCATGAAAACCAGCATGTTTTAAGCCGAGAAAAATGGCTCGCCGCTGAAGCGCGTTTTACCACTAAAGATTAAATCCCGCTAATTAACCCATCTGCCTTAACGCTAGCAATCTATCGCTCACATCATAAAAGGCTACTTTTTTAGCAGCGATTTCAAGTCAGCAAAAGGATTATAAGTGGCCGCCGCTTGCTTAGTTTCAGTGGTACCACCGTAGCGGATCAGCTCTTCAAAGCGGGAATGTTCGTTATCGTGGCAATACAGGCACAATAGCTCCCAGTTTGAACCGTCTGACGGGTTGTTATCGTGATTATGATCTTTGTGGTGGACAGTCAATTCACTTAAATTTTTAGGCGTAAACTCACGAGTACAACGACCACACACCCAAGGATAGAGTTTTAGAGCCTGTTCACGATAGCCACCTTCACGTTTGGCTTTGTACTCTCTCGCATCGGCTAATACTTTGTCTAATTTACTCTGGCCTGGTACTGACATAGTGACATTCCTAAAACAAACCCTAAAAAATTGCCCCAAGGATAATCGCTGTTATCACTTGGAGCAATATATCCCGCACTTTACAGGGTAATATGGCTTGAGATTTAGCCTTAGTAGGCTAAATAAAATTAGGTCACATGACCTTGGTCGGCATTAGACAAATGTAAATAGTGCAAGTATTTTTCATACTGAGTCACCACATCCGCGAGGATTTGGTCTTCGGTATAGCCCATCACATCATAATGCTGACCACCTTGCTCTAAGTAGACTTCAGCGCGGTAATACAAGGTATCACCCTGCTCGATTTCAGTCCCAACTGGGTTAATGATTTCAAAGCAACGCGTTCGTACACCGTAGACAAAAGGCAAGTTCAGCTCATTGCTGATCACCAGTCGTACCCGTCCATCTAAATATTCAAGATCGGCAGCAATCCCCTTAGCCATAAAATGTTGGCACACCTTTGACAGCGCAGGCGTTGCAACATTATTTAAGAAATACTGCGCTTCTTCATGGGTTGGATGCGAGACTAATACACCAATACGCTCCTCCCAGCTCATATTCGTCTTGGCATATTGCACGCTAGTATTGTGTAGCTGCACGCTATTAATTTTCAGCCAGTCATTCTTCAACGCTTTAAATAAGCCCAAACACATGAACAGCATCACCACTAAGAACGGCATAGCACTGGCGATAGCCGCGGTTTGTAGCGCCTGTAAACCACCAGCTAGTAATAATACTGATGCGACAACACCTTGTAATAACGCCCAAAAAACGCGCTGCCACACAGGAGCATTACTATCGCCACCGGAGGTTAGGTTATCGATCACTAACGATCCCGAATCAGATGAGGTGACAAAGAAAGTGACCACTAAACAAATCGCAATCCCCGAGAGTAATGTTGGGAACGGCATGTGCTCAAAAAATACAAACAACGCCACTGACACGTCGGTATTGACCGCATCAGCAAGATACTTAGCGCCGTGATTCATGATCGAATCAATCGCCGAGTTACCAAACACTGTCATCCAAAGGAAGGTCAGCGTCGATGGCACAAATAATACCCCAATCAAAAACTCACGAATGGTACGGCCGCGACTCACGCGTGCAATAAAGGTACCGACAAAAGGTGACCACGAAATCCACCAGCCCCAATAGAGCAAAGTCCAACCTCCGAGCCAATCTTCTTTATGTTGATAGGCATACAAGTTAAAGGTTTTATTAACTAAATCGCTTAAATAACCGCCCGTATTTTGCACAAATGCCTGCAGTAACATCACCGTAGGGCCAAGAACTAATACTATGATTAATAAAATAATGGCTAGACCAAGGTTAAGTTCGCTTAAACGTTTTACGCCCTTATCCAAGCCAGAAAACACTGACAGTGTCGCAAGCAAGGTTATAGCGATAATCAAACATACCTGCACGACAGCGTTATTGGGTAAACCTTCAAATAGATAACTCAGCCCTGAGTTAACCTGTAACACCCCAAAGCCGAGCGACGTCGCCACACCAAACATAGTGCCGAGCACGGCAAAGGTATCCACGGTATGGCCAATAGGTCCATAAATACGCTCACCAATTAAGGGATAAAGCGCACTTCTAGGCAATAAAGGTAACTTATGGCGATAAGAGAAATAAGCCAGACTCAATGCCACTACGGCATAAATCGCCCAAGCGTGCAGGCCCCAGTGGAAAAAAGTGATCTTCATCGCCTCTTTCGCAGCGGCGAGACTCTCAGGTGTGGCATCGGGCGGTGCAAGATAATGCATCACAGGCTCGGCGACGCCAAAAAACATCAAGCCAATACCCATACCAGCCGAAAACAACATAGCAATCCAGCTTTTATAGCTGTAATCCGGCACTGAATGATCTGGCCCTAGCTTGATATCACCAAAACGGCTGACCATAACAAAGAGGATAAAAATCAGGAAAAAAGCCACACTTAAAATGTAAAGCCATCCGGCTTGCGTTTCTATCCATGACTGTATTGATTTAAAAATAGTATTAGCCTCAGTGGGCCATACCGCGCAAATCATCACCATTAAAGTGATCAAAAAAACCGATGAATAAAATACCGGCGGATTAATACTCGATTTGATCGACATTGATTCTCCCAATTTCTAGCGAGTTCACTCTCGAAATATCTCAGCACACAGTGAGATAAGCATAAACTTATATTTAAAATTTGTTTTATGGGGTGGGTTTTTCCAATTGTAGTAAGGACTTATTTCCTCGGCTTATTATAACGATGCACTCTGGCTAAACGTGGTAAAGACTGACAAGCAGATTAATCGCATAACTTTATAAGTTAAGGCTATCTAACAACCTAAGCCGTAAACGCTAGGTAAAATAGCACTCAGCATAAAACAATTTTTTATTAGTATATTTAGCATAAAAAATGGCGACTAGATTAGTCGCCAAAAAATTATACCACAAAAATCATCAAACTTGATGTTAAACGCTAAAGCATACAAGCCAATAACGTAAAATCGCCTTTAGATAAAAGCTAAGGATTAGTCGGCGTCTGTGAAATTCCTGCGGTTAAATTAAAGCGCATCGCCTCTTCAAAAGACCAATCGACCATTATTAAATCGTCCCGTTTAATTAAACTTGTCACGCCAGCCATTTGATAGCTGAGTTGGAATAATACCGGCACCCAATCCCCTTCAGGTAAGGCATCGAGCAGCGGTTGTGGCGGCGTATCCGTCATGATAAACCCCACCACAAAACTGCCATTGGCTTGTTTCACTAACACTGTTTTTTGGCTCGTCGGTTTGCCATCACGATTCATTAACGAAGCAATATCTCGGATACTGCCATAAACCGATTTAAACAGTGGAAAGCGCATCAGTTGCCGCTCAATCCAACCATAAATCCATACAATTGGGCTGACGGAAAATAACAGCCCAACGAAAAACACTAATGCCACAACAAGGATAAAACCGGTACCAACAATATGTTGGTTAATACCCACTAGCTCTAAAATAACAATCCCTAGACCATCTAAGGATACAAATAACGACCAAAACAGCCACAAACTCAAGGCCATAGGTAACAAATTCATCAAGCCACGGGCTAAGGTATTCTTCATCACACTCTCATTTAGTCACAGGTTCACTAGGCATAAGATATTTACGCAAAAATGCGTGGCAGATGCTACCACAGAGTCAGCAATGCACCAGCACATGATGTATTCAACGCTTCTTGCACACTTTTTATCACCACTGCTTATATTCGCTATTTTGACTTTCCAGCCCCACAACTGTACTATTCGCGGCCACTTTAAGTAGCATGTGTAACTTAACGTCAGCGTTCTATTCATCTCACATTTAACATTTAATAAGGTTATTTTTTGTAATGAACGCTAAGCCACATTAGTTTACCCCTTCTTGTTCAGTCCACTGCGTATGCCCATAGTGACTACAGTCTTGAGGGCTGTTTGCTATAACCTATGATTCCAATCGTAATGTCGTTTTGCTAAATAAGTGCTGAATAAGTACCTGAAGCTGTACGCTGACATTTCTGCTTTTAGCCTTCATCTTTATTGTTGAAACGTATAACGACATTTTAAACAGAGTAAAAAGACATGATACAAACCCTAAAAAAAGAATGGTTCTCTAATATCCGCAAAGATCTGTTAGCCGGTATTGTGGTGGCACTGGCGTTAATTCCAGAGGCGATTGCCTTTTCTATTATTGCAGGCGTTGACCCTAAAGTTGGTCTGTACGCCTCTTTTTGTATTGCGGTGGTCATAGCCTTTACTGGTGGTCGGCCGGGAATGATTTCAGCAGCAACAGGGGCTATGGCGCTGTTGATGGTGACCTTAGTTAAAGAACATGGGCTTGAATATCTACTTGCTGCCACCCTACTTACCGGTGTACTACAAATTGCTGCGGGTTACTTAAAGCTTGGTAATTTGATGCGCTTTGTTTCGCGTTCTGTCGTGACTGGGTTTGTGAATGCGTTAGCAATTTTAATCTTTATGGCTCAATTACCTGAGCTCATCGACGTGACTTGGCATGTGTATGCAATGACGGCCGCAGGCTTAGGCATCATCTATTTATTTCCATTAATTCCAGTCATTGGTAAATCCTTACCCTCACCGTTAGTCTGCATTGTTACCTTAACGATATTTGCTATTTATATGGGTTTAGATATTCGCACCGTTGGCGACATGGGACAGTTACCCGATACATTACCGATATTTCTCTGGCCTGATGTGCCATTGACGCTTGAAACCCTGCTCATCATTTTCCCTTATTCTGCCGGTCTTGCTGTGGTCGGCTTACTGGAATCAATGATGACAGCCACCATAGTAGATGATTTAACCGATACACAAAGTGATAAAAATCGTGAATGTAAAGGCCAAGGTATCGCTAATATTGGCGCGGGTTTAATGGGCGGTATGGCCGGTTGCGCCATGATTGGTCAATCTATTATCAACATAAAATCTGGCGGGCGCGGACGATTATCAACACTAACAGCGGGCGTGTTTTTATTAGTGTTAATTGTGTTTCTTGGTGAATGGTTAAAATTGATCCCCATGGCAGCACTTGTTGCCGTGATGATTATGGTATCCATCGGCACTTTCTCTTGGGATTCTATTCGTAATCTTAAGCACCACCCAATATCGACCAACCTTGTGATGGTAGCCACGGTTATTGTGGTAGTCGCAACGCATAATTTAGCTATAGGTGTTTTTGTTGGTGTGTTACTCGCTTCACTGTTTTTTGCCAATAAAGTCGGTCGTTTTATGGTGGTTAAGAGTACAACCGCTGATGCTGGTCGTTGTTATCAAATTATTGGCCAAGTGTTTTTTGCCTCAGCAGATAAATTCTGTAACTCATTTGATTTTAGAGAAGTCCTTGATAAGGTAACCATTGATTTAACTCAAGCGCACTTTTGGGATATTACTGCGGTATCGGCACTGGATAAAGTGGTGATTAAATTCCGCCGTGAAGGAACCCAGGTTGAGTTAATTGGCCTTAACGAAGCCAGTGCAACGATAGTGGATAAATTTGGAGTACACGATAAACCAGAAGATGTTGAAAAAATCATGTCTGGTCATTAAGTCTGTAGTAACGCCGTTAAAGGAGAATAATAATGACAAATGTGATTGCCTGTATCGACGGTTCAAAAGCAATGCTGTCAGTCTGTGATGCCAGCGCATGGGCAGCGCTGAGATTAGATGCGCCAGTAACCCTATTACATGTTTTAGATAAATCATCCTACCTTACTGGATTTAATTTATCTGGCAGCATAGGTTTAGGCACCCGCGAACATTTACTGGCTGAAATGGTTGACCTTGATGAGCGCAGGAGCAAGCTGGCACTTGAGCAAGGTAAATACATGCTACAAGATGCAAGCGCGCATATTATTAAGCAATCCCCTGTCGTCGTTGAAACACTGCAGCGCCATGGAGGCTTAATTGAAACGCTGCTAGAACAAGAGCCTAACGCCAGACTGGTGGTGATTGGCCGTCAAGGTGAGCAACATCAAGAACAGACACAAGCCATTGGCAGCCATTTAGAAAGTGTTATTCGCACCCTGAAACAGCCTATCTTAGTCGTCATTGCTGAGTTTGAGGCGCCAAAGCGTTTTATGATCGCTTACGATGGCAGTGATACCGCCAAAAAAGTCATTAATCGGGTGATAAGCAGTCCGCTACTAAAAGGGCTGGAATGTCATTTGGTGATCGTATCGGGTAATCAGTCACAAGGAGAAGCGGAACTGGCATCGGTTGCTGTATCCCTTACAGAAGCTGATTTCAACGTCGTAACGGCAGTTTGTCAGGGTGAAGTACAAACCGCCCTTGAGGTTTACCAGCAAGAAAACCATATTGATTTGATGGTCATGGGGGCTTACGGCCATTCACGTATCCGTGAGTTTTTTGTTGGTAGTAACACCACTCGTATGATCAGCAAAAGCCAGATTCCATTATTATTATTGCGTTAATAGTGACTACTGCGTGAGTTACTATTTCGTTAGTATCCGATAAGATTAACGCCTATGCAGCTAAACTGCATAGGCGTTAAATACCCGTAAAAAGCACGTAAGCCAACATAAATCTTAGCTTTGCATGTCCTTTTCCATTTCTTCGTAGGAAGTGTGGCGCACATCTTTGCCTTTCACATAATAGATAATATATTCGCAAATATTTTTACAACGATCGCCTACACGTTCTACCGCGCGCGCCGCCCACAGTACATCTAATATATCGGGAATTGAGCGCGGATCTTCCATCATATAGGTCATTAATTGTCGAATAATGCCTTCGTACTCGCGATCTAACTTAGCATCTTCTTTGTGCAAGGCTAATGCGGCATCGGCATCCATACGAGCCAAGGCATCTAAAGTGGCATGTAACATACGGGTTGCATGGCGGCCCATATTTTCAACACTCACCAACAAAGGTTGTTGATTATTCAAACGCTTATCTAATGCGGCTTTCGCAATTCGCACACAGGCATCACCAATGCGTTCAAGATCGGCAATGGTTTTTGAGATGGCGATAATTAAACGTAAATCGCTGGCAGCAGGTTGGCGCTTAGCAATTATGCGCGTGCACTCTTCGTCAATCGACACTTCCATGCCATTCACCTTGTGATCGCCCACTATCACCTGCTGTGCAAGCTCGGCATCTAAAGCACTTAAAGCATCAATGGCTTGTTCTAATTGACGCTCAACTAAGCCGCCCATCGCCAAAACTCGATTACGAATATCATCCAGTTCGGCGGTAAATTGTCCGGATATATGCTTGCTTAAATTCATGTTTTCCATTGTAAACTCACCTTTTACTTAACGGTTGGTCAACCCACGCGAATAAGACAGTGCTTACAGCGCAATTCGTTAACGGCCTAGGACAATTAACCGTAGCGCCCAGTAATATAATCTTCAGTCTTACGCTTTCGGGGCGTAGTAAAAATAGTATTGGTATCTGCGTATTCAACCAATTCGCCCATATACATAAAAGCGGTTTGATCTGAGACTCGCGCCGCCTGTTGCATATTGTGCGTGACGATAACAACGGTATATTTAGTTTTAAGCTCAGAAATCAACTCTTCAATGGTCAAGGTTGAAATCGGATCCAGTGCTGAAGTCGGCTCATCGAGTAATAACACCTCAGGCTCGATGGCAATCGCGCGGGCAATCACCAACCGTTGCTGCTGACCGCCCGATAAACCAAAGGCGTTGTCGTGCAATCTGTCTTTTACTTCGTCCCAAATTGCTGCGCCGCGCAGTGAACGCTCGGCCGCTTCGTCAAGTTCACGGCGGTTATTCAACCCTTGTAAACGCAAACCATAAACCACGTTTTCATAAATCGATTTAGGGAACGGATTCGGGCGCTGAAACACCATCCCCACGTTACGGCGCAGGGCCGCGACGTCGATTTTTTTGTCGTAAATATTCTGACCGTGCAGCAAAATCTCACCGTCAATGTGGCAGTTATCAACTAAGTCGTTCATACGGTTAATACAACGCAGCAAAGTTGATTTACCGCAACCGCTGGGGCCGATAAAAGCGGTGACTTGCTTCTTGGGGATCTTCATCGATACATTAAACAGCGCTTGTTTATCACCATAGCGCAAATCTAAGTTACGGATCTCAAGCGCGGTGTCGTTGGGCGCTAAGTTAGCTAAATCAAGGTTGTTAGCTTTCAGGGCAGTCGAATCTATAGAAATCATATTCAGTCCTAATACTTTCAGGATAATCGCTGATTAGTGCTCAAGCGAACGGTATTTTTCACGTAAGTGGTTACGTACACTAATGGCCGTCAAGTTCAATGCCACAATCACAGACACCAACAAGAAGGAGGTTGCATACACCAGAGGACGCGCCGCTTCAACGTTAGGGCTCTGGAAACCAACATCATAAATATGGAACCCTAAGTGCATGAACTTGCGCTCTAAATGCACAAACGGAAAGTTAAGATCTAATGGTAATGTTGGTGCTAATTTTACCACGCCCACCAACATCAGCGGTGCCACTTCACCAGCAGCGCGAGCGACAGCTAAAATCAAACCCGTCATAATCGCTGGGCTTGCCATTGGCAGCACGATGCGCCACAGAGTTTCGGCTTTAGTTGCCCCCAATGCCAAACTACCTTGACGCACGGCGCTTGGGATACGGCTTAACCCTTCTTCGGTAGAAACAATCACCACTGGCAGCGTTAAAATCGCTAAGGTTAATGCTGACCAAATCACTCCGGGCGAACCAAAGGTGGGTGATGGCAATGCTTCAGCGTAAAACAATTGGTCAATCGAGCCGCCCATCACGTAGACGAAGAACCCTAAACCAAATACGCCATACACAATCGAGGGCACGCCAGCTAAGTTAATCACCGCAATGCGGATCATCTTAGTGACGGGACCTTTCTTAGCGTATTCATGCAAATAAACCGCCGCGACCACACCAAATGGCGTGACGATAACCGCCATTAACATCACCATGAACACAGTACCGAAAATAGCCGGAAATACGCCGCCCTCGGTATTGGCTTCACGCGGGTCGTCACTCACAAAACGGCCAATACCAATAAACCATTTACCGACTTTATCGATAAGAGTTAAGTGATTTACGTAGGTTACATCAAGCACAGTATCGAGCTTAAGTTCGACGTCTTTACCGCGCATATCCCGCACGATAACCGAGTCACGCGCCGCATCATCACGCAGGGCAAATAATGCTTTTTCAAGCACGAGATAATCTTTTTGCAGTTGCGCTTTGTTAGCAGCTAGCTCGGCTTTATTACTGTCGGTTAGCTCGCCATCTAACTCGTAACGGCGCTCCTGCAAACGCAGCTTTTCAATCGCGTAGTTAATCGAGCCGATGTCTTGTTTTTGCAAATCGACCGCTTTATCCGATAAGGCCACAGCGCGCTCAATATGATCCATTAAGGATGATTCAATCGCATCGTTGACTAAATCAAGACGTTTACCATTTTCAATTACAGCCACGGGATAACCATAAAAGTTACCGTTTTTGGTCCGTTCAATCATGGCGACATCGTTTGGCGTAGTACGGCTTAAAATATCTGTGCTAAGTACCCAGCGAAAATCTAAGCCAACAAATTCACGGTTGCCGGTTTTGACAAGATAACGGCTTACAAACTCACCAGGAGGCTGCTTAAACACATGGCCCGCAGCAATCAAACGCTCCGTTGGCACTTCTTCCCTGTCATAAATCTCACCAATTAAGGTTGACCGCACACCGGTGTTATCTTCCAGTTCCCACTGGTACACAGTGGCGGGCCAAAAGTAACTTAAGCCGCGCCATGCGATTAACAGTAGTAAGCCTAATACGGCAATCAAACTGATGCTCACCGCGCCGCCCGTCATCCATATCCATGGCGAGCCTGATTTTACCCACTTACCCATTGCACAAACCTCTCAAGGTCGTTGGCGAAATAGTATTTAATGTCATTATGTTATCCCCGTTACAGCGAGCTATAGCGTTCACGTAGACGCTGTCTCACCACTTCTGCAATGGTGTTAAAGAAGAAGGTAAAGATGAATAGCACAAACGCCGCGAGGAACAGCACGCGATAATGCGAACTACCAATAGCCGACTCGGGCATTTCAACAGCAATGTTTGCCGCTAAGGTTCGCATCCCTTCGAACACACTCCACTCCATAATGGCAGTGTTACCGGTTGCCATTAATACAATCATGGTTTCACCCACTGCGCGGCCAAGACCCATCATAATGGCCGAGAAAATACCTGGACTTGCGGTTAACAGCACCACCCGCGTCAGTGTTTGCCAAGGCGTGGCACCTAAGGCTAAGCTGCCGTTTGATAAATGGCGTGGCACGGAGAAAATGGCATCTTCTGCGATAGAGAAAATGGTTGGAATAACCGCAAACCCCATGGCAATACCCACCACCAGCGCGTTACGTTGATCGAAAGTGATGCCCAATTCGTTAGTAATAAACTCACGGGTATTACCATCAAACAGCGCCACTTCAATGGCAGGACTGATGAAAAAAGAGAACCAACCCACAAAACAGACCACAGGGATCAACATCAGTTCTTGGTAAACTTCAGGTAAACGTTGTTTCCAAATAGCAGGTAACTGACTCCAGCCATAGGCGGAAGCAAGAATCGAGGTGGGTAACAGGATAAGTAAAATCAAAATACCGGGCAGATGCTCCTCAATCAGCGGCGCTAACCACAGACCCGCCAAGAAACCTAAGATAACCGTCGGTAAGGCTTCCATAATTTCGATGGTCGGTTTAACTAAACCGCGCACTTTGGCCGACATAAAGTACGCCGTATAAATCGCACCGGCAATGGCTAAAGGTACGGCAAATAACATGGCATAGAACGCCGCTTTCATGGTGCCGTAAGCTAATGGCATTAAGCTCAGCTTAGCTTCAAAATCGTCAGATCCCGAAGTGGACTGCCAAACGTATTGTGGCTCTGGATAACCTTCATACCACACCTTGTCCCACATGGCGCTCCATGACACTTCTGGGTGGGTGTTTTCCACACTGAAGATATGTAGCTTTTTATCAGCCTCAACCACAATGCCGTTTGAGCGGGGGGTAAAGCCCATTTTACCGGGGTTTTTAAGGTCGAATTTTTCGTCAAACAGTTCACGATGACTCGTGGTGTAGAGCAATGTCAGCTCGCCCTCAGGGCTCACAGTCGCAAAACTCTTACGGTAGAATTCAGAGGTAAGTGACTCGATAGGCGGTAAGTCATCAAACTGGCGAATTTCTTGATACAAGCGCCCTTTGGGGCCGTTGACTTGGAAGTACTGCGCCACAATACCTGTATCGTAGCTGACCAGTAATGAACTCGCCCCCGCCAGTAAAGCCACGTTATTAACTTGTGCTTTGGCGCGTTCAACATCAATTACCTGCAGCAGATCAATACTGTCAGCCTCTGCAATGCTATACACGAAGATTTTATTGCCAGTTTGCAACATCAATTGACGTTGATCTGGCGTCATCAGCTCATGGGAGACTTTCTTCGGTGCATCTTGAATTTGTGACGTCGTAGACACCCACTCCACTTCTTCAGTCATCATGTTCTCTTGCCCTTCAAGGCGAGTCAGACGCCAAACACCACTGTCATCTTGATAGGCAAAGCTCATTTTGTCTGAACTGTAGGTGAAGGTCAGTTTATGAATTGCACTGCCCGTTTCATCGACTGTAATTGGGGTTTCGCCTGCGGGATAACGCAGTTTAGGCGTGATTAAGCGCTTGTTGTTTGGGTAACTTAAACCAAACTCTAGGCCAGCCACTAGGACCTGACCATTACTTAATCCCAGCGCAAAACGCTGTTCACTCGGCACGGCAACGGCGGCACTGGTCACCGTCACGCCCGCTGGCAACGGCGGTGTAAAGCTAGAAAGTAGGCTACCGTCGGCAACGGTATAGAAGTCCACTTGGCCATCAACGGCCACACGGTACATCACCTCATTTTGCTCTTCAGCCCCCACCATTAACGTAGGTACATCCGCGTGTTGATAGCTCACCGTTTTAACCGGCGTGACATCAGCACTATCGAAAATGGGTTTAATCACATACAACAGATAAAAGAAGATCAACAATAAGGCGACAAACACCATAGTGCCGCCAATAGTGACGCCGATTTGCGCCGCTTTATCCTTAAAGGCCCTGCGATTCGAGCGTCCGCCTTTAAGCATACTGTGCGATAAAGAACCAGGTTGAGTGACCTGACTTTCCATGAAGAACCTCGATGATTAATAACTAGCGAGTTTTCCGCTAGGATTTGCTAAGTGCTATGCTTACACTGTTTGAACGTAAACTGAGCAATAACAACATCCTTTATTCTAAGTGCGTTGGATTATATGACGCAAAGATGACAGTTGTGTTACACCCCACTTTAAAATCGGTGCTTTTTATAAAAAATAGGAGTCAGTCACTATGCTACGATATTTAATCACCTTACAAGCACCTGATAGAAAAGGATTAGTAGAACAAATCGCCCATGCAGTAAGCCGCCACGGGGGTAATTGGCTCGACTCAGAATTGCGCCATATTGACGGTGTTTTTGCTGCAATATTACTACTCGAAATGCCCTCACTGCGTATGGATGAGTTAATTGAAGCGCTAGAGTGCATCGATAGCCTCACCCTCACCTACTCAAAAACAGCTATTTCCCTTAAGCCAATCAAACGCTTAAGTTATAATTTAGTCGCCTATGATAGACCCGGACTCGTGCTTGATATCTCAAATAAAATTAATGCTCTTGGCATTAATATCGAGCAGTTTAGTAGCCAATATGAAACCGCTGGCCATACTGGCATCGCCCTGTTTAGAGCAACCATCGGCCTTGGACTCACAGATCCCGCCCAAGAAGATAAACTGCTGCAATCTCTCTATGATCTTGGCGATGATTTAGTGCTCGATAGATTAAGCCGTTAGCATACAAACAAATAGCAAGAGGTAAACAGTGTTCAATTTGCGAACAGTCCTATGCTGGCGGTTCGCATTAAGCCATCGATGCGGCTGGAACGGCAAACTGACTCAGCTGACGTTCTCAATTAACTCTCCCAATGGCTTCTCTCCTCCCCTCTCAATCGAGAAATTCTATCTAAACGGTATTGGATAATCTTGTATACTGACTGCCACGCTATGATGATAAAGATAATCTCTGTACTTAAACGCTTGATGGGCGACTTAAAGTACACCGATGACCGCAATACATTAGGATGACCATGTTAGGAACGCTAAAAAAAATGCGCGCACAGTTAGATGACGCGCAGCAAGTGCAATACCAGCTCGTAGTGGGTGATGAGTTACTCCCGCTCAATCCATTGATAGGCAAGCAATTAACCTTGACTCATACGGGCAATATTTTTTGCTGTAACTGCGGTAAAAAGAGCAAAAAGAGTTACTCGCAAGGCCATTGTTTTGTCTGCATGCAAAAGCTCGCCAGTTGCGATATGTGCATCATGAAGCCGGAAACTTGTCATTACGACCAAGGCACTTGCCGCGAACCAGAATGGGCGCAAAGCCACTGTTTTGTGCCGCATTATGTTTATCTGTCCAATACCTCGGGTGTCAAAGTGGGCATTACTCGCCACAATCAGCTGCCAACACGCTGGATTGACCAAGGTGCAACACAAGGCTTGCCGATTTTTAAAGTGTCGACCCGACAACTGTCTGGTTTAGTGGAAGTGGAACTGGCAAAACTGGTCAACGACAAAACCCATTGGCAAGCCATGTTAAAGGGCCACGCTGACGATATTGATTTAACAGCAAAAGCGGCTGAACTTATCCCACTAATTGAGGCTAAGTTGCACGAAATCGGTATGCAAAAAGGCGATTACAGTATTGAACGTTTACATGAAACGATTCAGCCGATTCATTATCCGATCAACACGTTCCCGAAGAAAATAACATCACACAACTTTGATAAAGAAGTGGTGGTTAGCGGCATTTTACAGGGCATTAAAGGCCAGTATTTAATGTTTGATACGGGCGTAATTAATATTCGTAAGTTTTCATCCTACGAAGTCACCGTTGAACACGGCTAATTATTCCGAAGAACAATACCCAGAGTATAAAAATAAGCATTTGAGAATTAAGCACAAAAAAGCGCAGCAGTTTTCACTGTCGCGCTTTTTTATTAGGATAACCATTGCTCAAACATGCCTTTGCGGCTCAAATCATCACTAAAAATAGCAAACACTTCGCAATTAAACCCCACTTGTATTTACATGGTTAACGCTGTGATAAAAGGCTTTTTACCTGTATTAAGGCGTCACATTAACCAAGGGCAGATTAGTCAACATTGAATCGATTAAGCTGTCAAAGTTTGTCGTCAACTCATCTATTTTTTCGACGTTACCAAAACCTTGGGCAAGCACTCGCCAAATGAGATCATTACCCCCTTGCACTCCGATAGGTTTAAAAAGCGCAATTAACACCGTACCTTTATCATATTTTTGGGTGTTAACACCTTCGGTAGACAACCCCGCGACCAATCCTGCTACTGCGAGAATTTGTGCATCACTCATTTCAGTACCCATAGCGACGCCAAATCCCACCTGAAAATCCGCCAATTGTGGATCTTCAACAAAACGATAACCCTTAGCTTGCAAGGTCTGTTTCAACACATCTTGCATATGCTGTGATACTTGCTGTGGATCCAATCGTTTATCGGTAATAATTCTATGTAACTCGGGATGCCAAGAAAATGTCGTTGCAGAAGTAGATAATCCACTGAGATCGCCAGCCATAACAATGGTGGTTCTCAAGGGCTGTGCAGCATTATTTTCTACTGTGACACACCCTGTCAGGCTGGTGATGGCCATAAAACTCAGGGCTAACATCCGCAAACATCTGTTTAACAGGCTATCTATCATGCTCGTTTACCCCATTTAGTCCAATTTGCTGTAAGGATAGTGACTATTTTAAGCTTTAAAAGTTGATATCCATCATAGTGTTAAATCATCTTTTTTCGATATTAACGTACCATGTGCTTAATAGCTAAAAAATAACCACCATGCTCATGCCAATAACCGTTTCAAGAAAACATATTTCGTTATTATTTTTATCTTATAAACTCGTTATAACCTATAGGCGTTGCAATCTTTAACCGCTAAAATGCGTCGCCTGCGCTAAATTAACCATATAAATAACAGCTTGATTACTAACAAGTGAGCAAATTGCCACTATATAAGATAAGCAATTCGATAACCACAACACACTAAAGGTATAAGATCTATCTATGGAGTTAATACTCGCTATCGCGCTATTTGCCTTTTCATCTGGGATAACCCCTGGACCGAACAATATTATGTTGATGACCTCTGGGGTTAACTTCGGCGTTAAACGCAGTATTCCGCACCTTATGGGGATAAGCCTTGGGTTTCCCACCATGATCCTCGCGATTGGTTTAGGGTTAAGCGCCTTATTTCAAACTTATCCCGTTATCCATCAAATCATTAAGGTCGTAGGTATCGCGTACCTTTTATATCTATCGTGGTTGATTGCCAATAGTAGTAGCAAAATGGAAGGCAAGACCATTGCCAAACCCTTTAGCTTTATTCAAGCCGCTGCATTTCAATGGGTTAATCCTAAAGGTTGGATTATGGCTGTAGGCGCTATAGCGACCTTTACATCGGTACAGCAAGATTTAACAGCACAAGTGATCACTATCGCCACAGTGTTTTTATGTATTGCTTTCCCCTGCGCGCTCGTCTGGCTTGGTTTTGGCGTGGTGCTAAAGCGCCTGTTGAAAAATCCTCGGCAGCAAAAAATATTCAATATCAGTATGGCCGTCTTGCTTGTGGCGTCTATCATCCCTATGATCGCCCCCTAGTTTTAACTCCAGCACGAGCCACCTACCATGAACGAAACCGACATGATCATTGAACACACCGACAACTGGGTCAAAAATGTGATCATGAAATATAATATTTGCCCGTTCGCCAGGCGAGAAGTCGAGCGCGGCAGTATTCGGTATCTGGTGGTGGAACAAACAAAAGTTAAATTCGTACTCAAAGCATTAATTGAAGAATGCCAATTCCTCGACGCGCACCCAGAAGCCGAAACCACGCTATTTATTCTACCCCGCGGTTTTGAGGGTTTTTACGCCTATCTCGATCTTATCGATATGGCAACTGATGCGCTTATCGACAACGACTATGAAGGTATCTACCAACTGGCCACCTTTCACCCAGATTATTGTTTCGATGGTGAACCACAGGACGCTCCAGCCAATTTCACCAACCGCGCGCCCTACCCAACCCTACACATCATCCGCGAAGCCAGCATGGAACTCGCATTAGCCAACTACACAGATCCCGAAACCATCCCAGAGCGCAACATCGCCTTTTGCCAACGTAAAGGCAGTAACTTTTTCGTCAAGCTGTTAGCTGAATGTATGGGGAAATAGCTTTTACATTTCATTCTTAGCGATGAAAATAAAGTCATTATGAAGGATTAGTAAAACTTAACGCAGACATATGGATCTGGAGGTTTGATCATGGAATATGGAAGTTATTGGAAGCTAACGATACCACAAGGACTTTGCCTTGTATAAAATCTAGCCAAACCTAGGCAAAAACTGACGCTAAAAAGTTAACACATCCTAATCATTCAAAAGTGTTATTAGGGTTGAGGTGTCCACTACTTTGCTAGATTGTAGATAAATATTTACTGCAAAAAAGTGTGAATACTCATCAAAGTATCCACACTTTGACCCATTACATTGGGCGGTTTTTCTCGATAAGACGATTAAAAATCGCGTTCACAGATAACGAAGCGCCATGGGCAATTTTATCGGCTAATTTTTTTCTAATTTGATAACGTATCTTGTACACAGTACGCTCTGTGGCGAGTGACATTATCACATCATCACTGGTCGAAATCGCATCAACTAAACCTAATTCAATAGCTTGCTGACCGTACCAATGCTCGCCAGTAGCGACTTTCACTAAATCCAACTCAGGGCGATACTTACCAACAAACGCTTTAAATAAAACATGGGTTTCTTCCAATTCTTCTTGAAACTTCTGTCTTCCCTCATCGGAGTTTTCACCAAATACTGTCAAGGTGCGCTTAAAATTACCGGCCGTATGTTGCTCATAATCAATTTCATGCTTTTTCAGCAGGCGATTAAAGTTAGGCAGTTGAGCAACAACACCAATAGAACCGACAATGGCAAAAGGTGCAGCATAAATTTTATTCGCTACACAAGCCATCATATAACCACCACTGGCAGCCACTTTATCAACGCACACCGTGAGCGGGATATTTGCTTGGCGTAAACGATCCAATTGGCTAGAGGCTAGGCCATAGCCATGTACCATACCGCCGCCACTTTCAACATTAACAACCACCTCATCGCCTTTGTCGGCAATCGCCAAAATGGCACTGATTTCTTCACGCAGTGACGCAACCTCAGCGGCATCGATACTACCTTTGAAATCGATGACAAACACTTTGCCCGTGCTGGCATCATCAGCAGCTTTGTCTTTCGCTTTTTCTTCAGCCTTTAGTTGCTTTTCATAGGCTTTGAATTGCTTCTTTGAAAGGAGTTCTTCTTTTAAGCCATGCTTCAGTTCTTCTAACTCTTCAGACAGATTAGTGATCCTTAGCTCGCCCTTATCTGACTTATGCTTAACAGTGGAAGCCAACACCACAATAATAACAGCAACAATTGCGACAACTATCGTGGCAGCTTTCGCCAAAAACATTCCATACTCGTATAAAAATTCCAAAGCGCTCTCCGTTAGGGTACTTCACTCAATCAATTACGCGCTATTCTAACAGCCTAAAGGCCCATAAAAAAACCCAGCATTTGCTGGGTTTTTCAGATTAAAGCAAGATTAGTTAGGACACGTCGCAATGACTTCATTGTTTGTCACTAAAATCGTCGCATCGTTTTTACCTGCAGTAGCTGCATAGGTTGACACTTGAGTCTGCATTTCAACCGTGGCAGCCGCAGCCATACCATCCGTTGATTCCTTTTCTTTAGGATCGACAATCGAACTGTGGTGACCTTTAGCGAAGCGCACAACGCCATGACCTTTGCTCGTGCTATCGGCACAAGGTAGCCCGATTGCAGCGATCAGCGGCTCAGTGCCCGATAATGGGAAGTTATCTACCCGGTTCGGCAGCACTTGATCGGCTAAGTTACCGTTACCATCACCCGCCACTTCAATTAAGTGCACAGGTAAGCCTGTCGCTTTTAACATAGCAGCATGGTTAACAGGATCCGCCGAATCCACGGCCGTTTGTACTGCAAAGGCAAACGTCGGAATAAACTGTGCGTATACCGCCTGCACCAATGCCGCATATTCAGGGCTACCGGGCTCATAACCTGCTGTATTAGCCGCATCGACCTGTGCTTGGAAAGTTGCAGATGCAGTAATATTACTAAACAGCACTGGGCCAAAGGTTGCAGAACCTGCGAATGATCCGGCTAATCCACCTGCTGGCGCAACTAAGGATACAGCATTGATAGCATAAGCATTTGGCAAGGCATCGCCGGTTGCTGGATTCTTCATGCCTGTGCTGGCATAGGTCGCAAAATCGGTGCCCACAATGGCACCTAAACTCAGACCTTGCGCACTGATTTTAGTCACATCAAATACTTGCGGCTGACCTGCTTGTGCTAAGCCCTGTGCTAAGCCCGTAAGAGCAAGACGCACCCCTAAATGGTCCATCGTCGCTTGACGGAAGTTATCTCGCACCGACAAAGTGCTAGAAATATTCACAAACACCAACGGGTTACCATTTTTAAAGGCGTCCGGTTTACCAACAACTGCACCGAAGGTAGGATCTGTCGCAGAGACTTCATAAATCCCATCACCGTTAGCATCGAATGAACGCGCACCGTGAAGTGGCATATCAATAGCAACAGTCGCAACCCCCATTGCTGCATAAGTGCCGGCATAGGCCAATGACATTTCTTTACCGCCACCTAAACCGTGAAGGGCAATGGTTGTTGGCCAACCAGATGTAGGAGGAATAAACTCACGACCTTGCTGTTGATAAAAAGCGGCCAATTTCGTTGCATTGGGCATAGAAATCAGCACAGATACTGTTTCATAACCTTTGATTGCTGGAATAGGATTGAATTTAGTCAGATGTTTGGTTTTATCAACTGCCGTACCATCGTCTAAAACCCATGTTTTACCCGCCATTAAAGACGGATTCGCTAAAGCATCGGCAGGATTTGCAATACCATTAGCGACTGCCTGCATACCAAAATTGGTTTGACTTAGTTTACCTGTTTGTAATGCAAGCAATACCGAGACAGGGCTATCACCTTGTGCTTTCCAATGGCCGTTAATTAATGGCTGCCCTGCAGACGATAAACAGCTCACTGAAGAACAGTCACCGTAAATAGGCAGTTTAATTTTAGCGGTATACACATCGGCTAAACTTGATACTACGTAGGCAGCTCCAGCTGCCTGCGTTAAGCCTGCGGCTTGTGCGACTGTATAACCGGCTGGTGTTGGCGTTTCGACAAAACTTGGTGCATAGGGAGCCCCCCTCGCCATCAGTAGTTTGGTGGTTTCATATACGTTGGCGACGGATTGGGTTGTAAATAAACCAGAGTAACTAATCGTTGATGGATCAACATTGTGAGCCGCAGCGATCCCTTTTTCATAGCTATTGATTAAGGTTTGCAGCATGAGCTGGTCGGGCGTTTCTAACGGTAACGTATCGATATCCATCTTCAACAAACCATAGGTTGATGATGGCGCAATACCGCGACCATCAGAATCTTGAATAAGATTTGTTGTCACATAAATATAAGATTGACCTGCTTTCAGTGGCTTAAGAGGCACAATCACCACTTTTTTACCCGATGCGGTAGAGACAAAGTCAACGCCAAACTGCAATTCAGCGCCCACTTTACACGCTGACACCGACGGCTTGGCCGTACATTCGGGATCAGAGGACAATGGACCGCCAACCGTAGCCTCAAACACTCTTACCGCGCCCGGTTGTGCAACCGATGCAGCCACTAACGTCAGTGGTGTGCCATCATTCTTTTTCGCTAAATCGATATCAATAGAAATGGGTGATGTTGTCGACCAACCATCTAACGCCCCAAGCGCTATTTGTGGGTCCACATAGTTGCCCGAGCTTTCACCGGGAATGGATAAGGTACCGTCAGTGGTACCACTGAAGAGCAAATCGTTTGGTAATGGTACTTTAGCATTGGCAGGGTCGAACACCATGTGCGATTCAGGGACGAGCGGTTCTGTCTTATCCTTGAGTTCGTTATAGCTATCCTCACCACATCCAGTGAGTCCTAGCGCAGATGCAATCGCAACACCCAAAATGAGTCTTTTCATCTTTTTTCCCCAAATCTTGTTGTAATAGTTTTGTTTTCCCCAATAAATTAGTCACAATAGCTTCCAGCTCTGTGACTAAATAGGGCTTATGTTAGCCCCTAACTCATTTCAAGTTAACGTAAAAATATTTAGTTAGCTACAAGTTTGTCACAAATACTACGGCTATTAATAACAAAGTTTCATTCATTTGTTTGAAACATGCGTTTATCACTTCGGCGACTCTAGAAGTGGCGGGCATTCCCGCCAAGAGGAAAAAGAGACTCATGTTGGAATATCAAGCAGTAAAAGATTTACTCCAAGGCAAAACGATTTTAGTGACAGGTGCTGGGGCTGGTATTGGTCGCACTGCTGCCATAGAGTTTGCAAAGCACGGCGCTACGGTGATTTTACTGGGTAAAACAGTGAAAAAACTAGAGGCTGTTTACGATGAAATAGAACAAGCAGGTTACCCCAAACCTGCAATCGTCCCATTAGATCTTAAGGGCGCGACCGAACAACATTATCGTGATATGGCTGATACCATCGCTGAGCAATTTGACTCTTTAGACGGCTTATTACATAACGCGAGTTTGCTTGGCGCCTTAGGTCCGTTTGAACACATAGATATTCCATCACTCGAAGATGTATTGAAAGTAAACGTCATCGCGCAAGTCATGCTAACAAAAGCCTTATTGCCTGTGATGCGCCAAGCGCCAAGCGCCTCGATTATTTTTACCTCAAGCAGTGTCGGTCGCCAAGGTCGTGCTTATTGGGGGCCTTATGCCTTCTCTAAATTTGCTACCGAAGGCATGATGCAAGTCCTCGCCCATGAGTGCGATGGCACGTCAATCCGTGTCAATAGTATCAATCCTGGAGCGACTCGCACTGAAATGCGCGCTAAGGCTTATCCTGCTGAGAATCCATTGGATCTTAAAACCGCAGAGGAGATCATGCCGACCTATTTATACTTAATGGGTTCAGACTCAAGCGCTGTGAACGGTCAGCAGTTTAACGCTCAATAGATTTCGTTACGCACAAAAAAGCCCTTTCAACCGAACATTGAAAGGGCTTTTTTTAAATCAAAATCAGGTTCCGACTAGGCAATAGCCATAGTGACTTCGCCCATCGTTATTTCAGCTATAGCTATTTCGGCTACAACTACTTTGCCATAACTGCTTTCATTAATACTTCAGTGGTGAATTTATCATTATTGATCACCGGGAATCTGTCATAGGTTTGGAAAATCACTTGGTCTTGATACTTAATCATAGCCACAACGCCATATTGAATATTTTTGTCGATTGATTTGGCGGGTAGCGTAAATTTAAATGGCACAGGCGCCCTAGCAATATTAAAGGTTTTTTGCGCAACAATAACACCCGGTGTATTCAAATCTATGATAGCAATAGTAATTTGACAACCTTGTGGTAACGGTAGCTGTTCTAAATAACCAGCGGCGCCATTGATGATAACAGGCTGCTCGGGTTGTACCGTCACGCAGCCATTAAGCAACAATGCCATCAGAGAGAATATAATTAACGTCTTAATTTTAAGATACATCTTAATTTCCTTTTACCCTACGGATCAGCCCTTCTTGCGTAGCTGAAGCAACTAACTCACCCTGTTGATTGAAAAATTGCCCTCTAACATAACCTCGGCCACCACTGGCATTGGGGCTATCAATACTATATAGCAACCATTCGCCCATATTGATGGGACGATGAAACCACATCGCATGATCTATCGTCGCCATTCTTACGCCAGGCGTTAAAAATGACACGCCGTGGGGCTGAGCTGCCGTCACTAAAAAGTTAAAGTCGGATGCATACGCGAGTAAATACTCATGAATATGTGCATCATTTGGCATAGGGCCATTAGCTCTTAACCAAACATAACGATAGGGCTGGGTTTCATTAGGAGCAAACGGGTGTAATGGATTGACGAGCCTCATCTCGATTGGCGCATCGGCCATAAATTTTTCGAGCATCCTTGTCGGTACTTTGTCCCGCAACGTCATCGCTAATTCTTGTTGGTTCAATAACCCTTCTGGGCCAACCACTTGCGGCATCGTCGCTTGGTGACTAAACCCTTCCTCTGGTTCTTGGAAAGAACAGGTCATATGGAATATCGGCCGGCCCTTTTGGATAGCACTAACACGGCGGGCGCTAAAACTACCACCATCACGCATGTTTTCCACTTCATAGACAATGGGTAACTTCTCGTCACCTGCCCTTAAAAAATAAGAATGTAATGAGTGAACTTTGCGTTCAACGGGGACAGTTTGTTTCGCAGCACTCAATGCTTGTCCCATCACTTGGCCACCAAATACATGTCCAAATCCCAGATCTTGACTTTGACCACGGAACAGACCGATTTCAATTTGTTCAAGGGAAAGTAATGATAAAAGATCGTCTAATACCTGACTCATGGGGATCCTATTGCACAATTAGCCATTAATGCTAAAGGGTAACTCAGTTGGCCTTTAGCTGACTAGCCTTGTGTCGATTATTCGCAATCTGATCAATCAATTTTAATATGATGTTCTAGGGCACTTAAGATAGACCAAGACAGTACCTTATCTTCACCACAGGGATGTAAAGTTACAGGGAAAGAGCGGTATAACTGTCGCCAATGTTGTAACAGGTTATTAGGCGTCAGCAGATCTTCATTAAAATACATCGGCTCAAACTCGACAAACATACCATGGCTAACACTGCCAGCTCCGGCAAGTAAATGTTGACCGTTAGGCGCTTGTTCGCTCACTAAAAATGCGGTAGTCGCCGTTAATGACTCAAAAGAAAATAGCGGCTGAATAACACTGGCTAAATGATGCTCTGTCATCGCAGTAACAGCGTGGGGACATAAACTATTCACGTAAATATTATACGCATCACCTTCTAATGATAGGCAATTCACCATACCTACCAGCGCCATCTTACTCGCACTGAATCCTACTTGATGCAAATCGCCAAACAAAGCCGAAGTGCCAGTGGTCATCATCACTCGGCCAAAATTTTGTTGCTGCATATAGGGCCATACGGCTTGAGTCAGATAAAAGCAACCATTAAGATCGACATCCAATTGCCGTTGCCACTGCTCAAGCTTAATGTGCTCGAACGGACAAGCGCCGTAAACTCCCGCGTTATTAATCAAGATATCAATGCGATGCCAGCGTAGGATCACCTCCTCGACCATTCGATTAACCTCATCCCTGTGGCTCACATCAAGCATAAAGTAAATACAATCGCCACCGAGTTTAATAATACTGTCGTAAGTTTGTATTAACGCCTGATTAGTCTGAGCGGCCTTTTCGCCGTTAATAAGCACTGACTCCTTGCAAGATAGCAACTGATCGACAATTACGACTTTAGCCCCCCTCTCGGCCAACATAATTGCATAGGCACGTCCAAGCCCTGCCGCCGCCCCAGTGACTAATGCCACTTTATTATCGAAACGCATCCCAATGTGTCCTTACTGGTGAAGTTATGGCAGCAAAGCTTCGCCAAAATAGTGCATAAAGTGCAACCGTAATGAGCATCAATCGCCTCGTATGGCCTCAAGCCATATATTGAAGTAATCAACAATACGAGCCCCCATCAACATCAACTATAGGAACACAGACTTTTATGCTTTTCTTTGAGCTTGGCGACAAATATCCGCCAACATCAATGCACATATGTGCGCCAATTCAAACTCTGTTGCATGCGTTTATTAGATAGTGCTCACTTTCGAGTTAAATCTTGTTATGCTATGCATTAATAGAGCCCTTGCTTGAACCCATTCCCATTTACCCATAACGACTGGACACTATGAATCCTTGGATTTTAGCCATAAGACCTCGTACGCTCCCCGCAGCCATAGGTCCTTTACTCATCGGCAATATTCTTGCCCTGCATCTTGAGAGTTACAGCTGGTTAATTGCTGCAACCTCTATGCTTTGCGCTGTTTTATTACAGATTGCAGTCAATCTCGCTAACGACTATTTTGATTTTAAAAATGGCATTGATACCGCAGAACGCTTAGGACCCATTCGCGTGACTCAAAGTGGTTTAATTTCACCAACAAGCGTTCGTAATGCGATGATCTTATGTCTGCTAATGGCGCTTGCGGTTGGTTCTTATTTAATTTGGCATGGTGGCTGGCCTATCGCCATTCTCGCCGCAGCCGCTATTTTAGGTGCTCTTGGCTACAGTGGTGGCCCCTATCCCCTCGCCTCCCATGGGCTCGGTGAAGTCGCGGCATTTGTCTTTTTTGGCTTAGTTGCAGTGGTGGGCAGTTATTATCTGCAGGCGGGCGATACGACTATTAATGCTTGGTTATTAGGCTGTGCGATTGGCTTATTTAACGCTGCGATTATGTTGGTGAATAACACTCGCGACATCCGTACCGACACCCAAGCGGGCAAGCATACTCTAGCGGTACGTATTGGCGAAGCTCAGGCAAAAGTGCTTTATCAAGCTTTAATCTATTTGCCCTTTGGCTTAGTCATCGCTGGCTTTTTATTCGGTATTTTACCCGGCTTACCAGTACTACTTGCGGGATTATCTCTGCTTATTGCCCGCAAACTCAGTAGCGATTTTTATGCGGTTTCTGGTGAAGCCTTAAATCCGTTACTCGGCCGCACAGCTAAGTTAACCATGATTTTCAGTACCTTGTTTAGCGTGGGTTTAGTGTTTACCGCATAAAAGTAAAGCCGCTATAAGACGCCCAAGCTTAATCCTGATACAAAAAAGGTTCGTATCCTCAACAGATACGAACCTTTTTATTGGCTGGCGAAGCTTAATCTTAGTTTACTGCCATGTTCAACCACGGCAATCCAACATCCGACTATTGCCATATATAGCCTGAGATCAGTGTATTTAGCAAAATACCGTTAAAGTTACGTAGCGCTTGGGATGTATCACTGTGACCAGCGCCGAAACACACATGCAGAGGTAATAAATGCTCTTCCCGCGGATGGCTAAAACGCGCTTCAGGTGCCATTTCCCAGTGGATTAACGCAGCTTTAGCCTCGGCAGAACTAACACTTGCCGTTAAAGTTTGCGTCAACCAATGATCAAATTCTGCACTGCGGCTTTGCACTGTGAGATCGCTTGAGAAAAACGCCCGCATATTATGAAACGACATGCCAGACCCCACGATCAACACCCCTTGGTCCCGCAGCGGCGCTAAAGCCTCCCCAATCGCTATATGGGTTTTAGGATCGAGACTGTGGACTAACGACATCTGCACCACGGGAATATTCGCCTCAGGATACATCAACTTAAGTGGTACAAAGGTACCGTGATCAAATGCGCGTTCGCGGTCTAAGCGGGCGGCGATGCCCTTATCCGCTAGCATATTCGCAATCTGTGCGGCTAATTCTGGCTCACCGAGTGCAGGATATGTCAGCTGATAAGCCTCAGGTGGAAATCCATAGTAATCATACAAAATACTTGGCTTTGGGCTACTCGACAAGGTCACTACAGATTCTTCCCAATGGGCAGTGATCAACACAATCGCCTTCGGAGTTGGCATTGACGCTGTTACTGAAGTTAAAAATGCACGCAATTCCCTATGATTAACATCATTGAGCAAAGGCATTGGGCCACCACCGTGGGGCACAAATAGCACAGGCATACGACTCGCGTTAACTTGCATCATAATCCTCTCGTGTTGATTAACTTATATCTGTACTACTGGCTTTAAACTCAGCACTTCTCGCTTAACTCACTGTTCTACATAACACTTCAATGCACGCTTAAAATGCGGAACGACTCTGCACCAACTGCCGCTGAAATCGCACTAAACGCTCAACAATTTCATCGAGTTTAATAATCAGAAAGAGTCCTGCCGATAAGCTCAATGCCGGCAGTGCATTAATCGGCGCTTCATAGTTAAAGTGAAAATAAATCGCCCCCATCATAATCGCCAGCAAACCGCTCGCCGACAGCACTCGATAGTCACGTAGACACAATCCAAGGGCGCCAATCACTTCCATCAAACCAATAAAATAGCCAAATCCGGTGGGAAGATTCATCAAAGTAAACGGAACATGGAACATAGGCACGCCAAATAACTTGGTAAATCCCGAGATAAAAAACACTATACTCATCGCCAGTGTGACGGTTGCGGCGGCGCGATTGAGTGTATTGGCACAAAGGAATCGCTTCTGAATATCGGCCTCAGCAACTAAGCCATTGATACTTGAGCCCTTAGCACCACATAAGTTTGAAAATCGCATCGCACACACCCCATTGATCTTAATATTGCCATCAGTCTTGGGCATAAATGCGCAAACGACGAGCGAGAATGGAGTAGATTATGAGCCGATAAAAGATAAATAAATATGGAATAAAATCTAATATCTCATAAACTAATACTTTATGACTTGCGAGCAATCCCAGTGACCTTAGACCAACTGCTGATGTTTAAAACCGTGGCTGAGGCGGGCTCACTCAAAGCCGCCAGTGACAAGCTACATAAAACCCAACCCGCCATTAGCCAAAGTATCAAACAGTTAGAATCTCAACTCGATCTCATCTTATTTAACCGTGAAGGTTATCGACTCGCTATCACAGAGCAAGGCCGAAAACTGCTGCAACATACCCAGCGGGTACTGAACGAAGCGCAGGAAATGAAGCAAGTCGCGAAACATTTAGCCAAAGGCAACGAAGCGAGTATCACCTTAGCTTTTGAAGCTTCTTTCAATCTCGCTCGAATTCTACCGATTTTAGAGCTGACTCAAAATGAGTTTCCCTACACCCAAATCATTCTCAAACAAGAATTTTTAACTGGTGCGCTCGAAGCGCTGAATCAAGATAAAGCCGAAATCATCATCTCAGCGGGCGGAATTGAGCCCATACGTTCGAGCCATTTAGAATTAGCCTATCTATTTTCCGGTAGCCTGCTCGATGTCGCCGCGCCGCGCATGCTTGAGCGCCATCCGACACTGAACTACGCACGAGAGCTCGTTAACGAATACCAAATCGTGATCCAAGATACGGGCTCAGGCACTGCGAATATTGAGTTTGGGGTACAGGCGGGGCAACGACGTTGGTATGTTAATGATTTTTATACCAAGAAAATGCTTATTCAAAGTGGTATGGGCTGGGGCAAGCTGCCGCACTATATGATTGAAGATTCACTCAAACAGGGCGCATTGATTGCACTGGATCTGCGTGAAAGGCAAAACAATATTCAACTCGATTACTATGTGATGCGAAAACCCCACTCACCTTTAGGCCCCGTCGCCCAAGCACTCTGGCAAAAGCTGATCACCTTTTCATCTGAGCTGAATGCTTAAGACTTCAAGCTTCAGGTTTGGTTTTAGTGGCTTTAAATAAGGTGAAGTAACCAAGGTATATGCCCTTATAAAGTCATCGGCCATAAACAAAAACGCCCCTCGATAAGGGGCGTCTTTCATTTCAATAACAGGCTAAACCTTAGATTTAAACCTTAGACTTAAACCTTAGCTAAGGTGCGCTCTTTAGCGCTCCAATCTAAGTGATATTTCTCGCCGGCTGGGGTATCGATACGCTCAAATGTATGGGAACCGAAAAAATCACGCTGACCTTGGAGCAAGTTTGCCGGTAATGTTTCGCAGCGGTAACTGTCGTAATACGCCAGAGCCGAGCTAATACACGGTGCTGGAATGCCTTGCATCACCGCAGTCGCGACTGCGGTACGCCATAGGCCTTGCTTTTCAGACAAGGCAGACGCAAAACTGTCCGCCATCAACAGATTGCTAAGATCAGATTTGTCTTCATAGGCTTGAGTGATTGATTGCAAGAAAGTCGCGCGAATAATACAACCCGCACGCCAAATTTTTGCAATTTCAGCAAAGTCTAACTGCCATTTTTGTTCATGAGCCGTCATCGCCATCAACTGGAAGCCTTGGGCGTAACAACACACTTTCGCGCAATATAACGCGCTTTCAAGGGCTTCAATCAACAGTGCTTTTTGTGCGTCATCGATAACAGGTGCATTTGGCCCAGCCAATTTCTGGCTGAGTTGTAGACGTAAGGATTTTTGGGTACTTACGGCGCGCGCATACACAGCTTCAGCAATCGTCGGCGCGGGACAGCCAATTTGTAAACTGCTCACGGCCGTCCACAAACCCGTGCCTTTTTGGCCCGCTTTATCTAAGATCATTTCCACCAGCGGTTTACCCGTTAAGGGATCGGCCTGTTTTAATACTTCGGCGCTAATTTCCATCAAGTAGCTATTCAAGCAGCCTTTGTTCCAACGTTCAAACACATCGCCCACTTCCGATGCGCTCATGCCTAAACCGTCATGCAACATTTGATAGGCTTCGCAAATCAACTGCATATCAGCGTATTCGATACCATTGTGCACCATCTTCACATAATGGCCAGCACCCGCAGGACCTATATAGGTGGTACATGGCTCTCCTTCAAGCACTGGATTACCCGGCTCGAAGCGTTCGATAGGTAGCCCAGTTTTGGCATCAACCTTAGCGGCAATGGCTTTCCAAATCGGCGCAACATGATGCCATGCATAGATATCGCCGCTAGGCATAAGTGAGGGGCCGAAACGCGCACCGACTTCGCCTCCCGAAACTGCAGAACTGAAAAATACAAACTGCCCTTTGTAGCGTGCTTCACGCTCAACAGTATCAGTCCATAGGCTGTTACCAGTATCGATAACGATATCATCGGACTCAATTCCGGCAGAAATCAAAGCACTACAGACACCATCAACGGGTGCACCAGCAGGAACAGAAAGCACAAGAATACGGGGTTTTGTGAGACTGGCTAACATTTCGGTAAGATTAGCACAGCCAAGAATACGAGGTTCGAGTCCAACGCGTTCGTGCTTTTCTTGCTGTACAACAGCATTAACTTTATCAGCATCGAGGTCAAATGCACTGACGTTATATTGATTATCCGCGATGTTTAGCGCAAGGTTTTTACCCATTACGCCAAGACCTATTACGCCGATATCATTAAGGTTTTTGTGGTTTTGCATTATATTATTCCCACGGGTCACAGAGGTTAGATCTAACCAATTTTGAGGCGTAATTATACCGATCTTTGTAACTTAATTACCAGAGACATACGATTGGCAATTTCGATTGTGCCGAAAGTACCAATCGTTTAGGTCTCATTTTATCCAGTAGAACAGCCAATTAATAGGCAAGTTTAAGCCCTAAAACACCCAGTAATATCAATGTCAAACTGGCGATTTTAAGTAAGCTAACGCCTTCTCCTAAGAGGATAATTCCCGCAATCGCCGTACCCATGGCACCAATGCCAACCCACACGCCGTAAGCCGTACCAATAGGCAAATGCTTAACTGCGAGTCCGAGTAGCAACATACTCACGGCCATCGACGTGACGGTAAAGATACTTGGCCACAAACGCGTAAAACCTTCGGTGTATTTCAGCCCAACGGCCCAACCAATTTCGAATAAACCCGCAAGGATTAATAAAAACCAGCTCATAGTAAACCCCCATAAAGGGGTCGTCCCCATGATAGATTTGGCGTATTTAGGGTCGTCCCTAGGCCATTTGATTACAGTAAAACTGTAGGTGATGATTTTACGTGATAGCTGTGCGTGATAACTGTACGTGATGAGCCTGCAAGACTAGCAAATTTGAGGTGGAAATTTCAATCTTTGATTTTACCGAAATAAGAAATGCAATGAGCAAAAAGGTGATAGTAAGCTTGGTCAATTTACTATCGCCTTGATATTTCAACTCTCTATAAGACCTTTACGCTCTATTGCTTACACTAAGGCATCGGCATAACCCATGCGAGTAAGTGCAGTGCGCACTAGCTCTAAGGTCTGTGGATCTTCTATGGTCGCAGGTGCGGTATATTGCTGATTATCGGCAATTTTTCGCATAGTACCACGTAAAATCTTACCCGAGCGCGTTTTAGGTAATTTTTGAATCGCACTGACTAACCTAAAGGAAGCGACGGGACCAATCTCTTGACGCACCAAGGTAATGAGCTGTTTATGCAGCTCTTCATCACTGATCGTCACGCCCTTTTTCAGCACCACTAATCCTAAAGGCACCTGACCTTTAAGCTGATCATCCACACCAATCACCGCCGCTTCGGCCACATCAGGATGTTGACACAAGACTTCTTCAAAACGTCCCGTCGATAACCTGTGCCCCGCCACGTTTATGATGTCATCAATACGACTCATAATGTAGAGATAACCGTCTTCATCGGTATAACCCGCATCGCCAGTTAAGTAATAACCTGGATACATAGACAAGTAACTATCTTGATAGCGTTGATCATTTTGCCACAGAGTCGTTAAGGTTCCCGGCGGCAAAGGCAGCTTGATCACTACATTTCCCGAGGTATTGGGCGCAACTTGTTCTCCCAATTCATCCACCACTTCAACCGCATAACCAGGCACAGGTAAAGCGGGCGAGCCCGGCTTAATGGCGACGGGCGCTGTGCCCATCAAATTTGCCGCGACTGGCCAACCCGTTTCGGTTTGCCACCAGTGATCGATAACAGGTTTAGCGAGTTTAGTGTGTGCCCAAACTAAAGTGTCGGGATCGCAACGTTCTCCCGCCAAAAACACGTTTTTAAGACAAGCTAAATCAATACCTTGTAGATACTCACCATCAGGATCTTCACGCTTGATTGCGCGAATGGCTGTCGGCGCGGTGAAGAAACTTTTAACCTTATATTTGGCAATCGTACGCCAAAAAGCACCGGGATCGGGCGTACCCACAGGTTTGCCCTCATACATTAAGGTGGTAGCACCCACCAGCAGCGGTCCGTACACAATGTAAGAATGACCCACAACCCAGCCCACATCAGACGCGGCCCAAAACACATCGCCCGCTTGAATATCGTAAATATGCTGCATCGACCAAGCCAGTGCCACTGCATGGCCGCCATTATCGCGCACCACACCTTTAGGCTGACCCGTGGTGCCAGAGGTATAAAGCACATACAAGGGATCGGTAGCCTTGAGGACGACACAATCGGCCTTAGGTGCAGTCGCTAACGCGGCTTGCCAATCTAAGTCACGGCCCTCCTGCAAATCGGCTTGATACTGGCTACGATTTAAAATCAGGCAATGCTCAACCTGATGAACAGCATGTTCCAATGCTTTGTCTAGTAAAGGCTTATAAGGAATGAAGCCCGAGGGCTCGATTCCGCAGGATGCTGACAATACCAATTTAGGCTTGGCATCGTTAATCCGAGTCGCGAGTTCATTGGCGGCAAAGCCACCAAAAACCACAGAATGAATCGCACCTATGCGAGCACAGGCCAGCATAGCGAAGGCGGTTTCCGGCACCATAGGCATATAAATCACCACACGGTCGCCCTTCTCTATACCAATCGATTGCATAAAACCCGCAAGTCGGCTTACTTGAGCCTGTAACTCCGCGTAGCTAATGCCGTATTCAGTGTCTGTCACTGGGCTCACATATTGGATCGCCACTTGATCACCGCGTCCGGCCAACACATGGCGATCAACGGCGTTATAACAAGTGTTCATCTCACCATCGGCGAACCAGTGATAAAACGGTGCCTGCGACTCATCGAGTACCGTTTGCGCCGGCTTAATCCAATCGAGCGTCTTCGCCGCTTCTCCCCAGAATTCGGCTTTATTAAGCAAGGATGCTTGGTGCAACGCTTGATGTTTTTGTTGGTTCTGTTTTTGATTTGCGGCTTGCGCTACAGATGCATTTTGCTGTTCGGTCAACATATGTCCTCCAATCAGGACTGCGGCTAAAATCGTCAGCCGCAATAACTACCCCTTCCCACAACCATTATTAACAGGGGGACCTCAAGCCCACTATTAGACGTTAGCCTATAACCAGAAGATATTTGTGGTTTTATGTGAGAACACTAATTTAAAGCACTCGTTTTAATCTCGCTGTACAGGCTTATGGCAATTGGGATTGACACTTTTTTGCCAACAGAATAAAAGCCAAAATCTTTACCTTTACGTAAACTTCATATATCTTGCTTAAAACTGATTATTTAGGGTGCATAAATGAGCGTTACGAACACACCACAAACGACTTACTCGATCAGTGATCTCTCAAAAGAGTTTGATATCACTACTCGTAGTATTCGTTTTTACGAAGACCAAGGTTTGCTTAAACCTAAACGCCGCGGCCAAACCCGTATTTATAGTCTCAAAGACAGAGTGCGTCTCAAGCTCATTCTTCGCGGTAAACGCTTGGGCTTTTCTTTGGCAGAAACCCGTCGCTTGTTCGAATTATACGATGCCGACAAGAGCAGCACCTCACAGCTCAATACCATGCTGGCGCTAGTGGAAGAAAAGAAATCCTCCCTACAGCAGCAAATGGACGACATTAAAGTGGTGTTGATGGAACTCAATTCCGCCGAGCAGCAGTGCCGCTTAGCCTTAGAAGATAACAAAACGGCAAAAGCCTAAATCCCAGTGATAACAAGATCAAGTCAATATGATTGGCTAGCGCATCTCAAGACGCAGGATGTTAGCACTAGGATTAAGGACAAGATTTAAAAGACTCAAGCACCTAAAAATCATAAAAACTATAAATTTAAACATCAGAGTTTAACCATCTGAAATTAGAACATCTGAAAGGACACAAGCAATGAACTCTCTCTACACAAGTCTAAATTTTGGCCTAGGCGAAGACGTCGATATGCTGCGCGATGCAGTGCAGGATTTTGCCGCGAATGAAATCGCTCCGATTGCCGCGAAAGTGGATCACGACAATGCCTTTCCCAATGAACTTTGGCCTGTGCTGGGGAGTATGGGATTGCTCGGCGTAACCGTACCCGAAGAGTACGGCGGCGCGAACATGGGCTACCTTGCCCACGTCGTGGCGATGGAAGAAATCTCCCGCGCATCCGCTTCTATCGGCCTAAGTTACGGCGCCCACTCAAACCTGTGTGTGAATCAAATCAACCGTAACGGTAATGCAGCGCAAAAAGCCAAGTACCTGCCAAAACTGGTGAGCGGTGAGCATATTGGCGCGCTGGCCATGAGTGAGCCAAACGCGGGTTCTGACGTGGTTTCGATGAAGCTGCATGCCCGTAAAGAAGGCGACCGATTCATCTTAAACGGCAACAAAATGTGGATCACTAACGGCCCCGATGCGCACACCTATGTGATTTACGCGAAAACCGACTTAACCAAAGGCGCACACGGTATTACCGCCTTTATCGTTGAGCGTGATTCGAAAGGCTTTAGCCAAGCGCAAAAACTCGACAAACTCGGCATGCGCGGCTCTAACACCTGCGAACTGGTGTTTGAAGATGTAGAAGTACCAGAAGAAAACATTTTAGGCGGCCTCAATAACGGCGTAAAAGTGCTGATGAGCGGCCTAGATTACGAGCGCGTCGTGCTTTCTGGCGGCCCGCTGGGGATCATGAACGCCTGTATGGATATCGTTGTGCCTTACATCCACGAGCGTGAGCAATTTGGCAAATCCATCGGTGAATTCCAACTAGTGCAAGGCAAGTTAGCCGACATGTACACAGGCATGAATGCCGCCAAATCCTATGTGTATGCCGTGGCAAAATCCTGCGATCGCGGTGAAACCACCCGTAAAGATGCCGCGGGCGCCATTTTGTATAGCGCAGAACTCGCCACCAAAATGGCACTGGATGCAATCCAACTGCTCGGCGGCAATGGTTATGTGAACGAATACGCCACCGGCCGCTTACTGCGTGATGCCAAACTGTATGAAATCGGCGCAGGCACCTCAGAAATTCGCCGCATGCTGATTGGCCGCGAACTGTTCAATGAGTCGAAATAACGCGAGTTCCAATAATCTCTCACAAGTGAATGGGTAGCCCCTCACTGTAATTTACAGTTTGCGCCACCCATTCGAGCAAGGTGATACCGAGTTTCCGCTTTATAAGGACAATCAAAGTGACGCAAATAAGCAGTCGTATCAACGCCCGTAGCGATGAATTTAAAGCAAAATCCGACGATATGGCCGCCCTAGTGGCCGATCTTAAAACTAAACTCAATAAAATCGAACTCGGCGGCGGCCCTGTGGCGCTGGAGCGCCATTTATCTCGCGGTAAATTACTCCCACGTCAACGGGTTGAAAAGCTGCTCGATGCAGGTTCACCCTTTTTAGAACTGTCGCAATTTGCCGCGTTTGAAGTCTACGACGAAGAAGTGCCCGCAGCGGGCATTATTGCCGGTATCGGCCGTGTGAGTGGCGTGGAATGCATGATCATCGCCAACGACGCAACAGTTAAAGGCGGCACTTACTACCCGATTACCGTCAAAAAACACCTTCGCGCCCAAGATATTGCCAGCCGTTGTCACTTGCCTTGTATTTATTTAGTCGACTCGGGCGGCGCTAACCTGCCCCGCCAAGATGAAGTGTTCCCAGACCGCGACCATTTCGGCCGTATCTTTTACAACCAAGCGCAAATGTCCGCCAAAGGTATCCCACAAATCGCTGTGGTCATGGGCTTATGTACCGCAGGTGGTGCCTACGTGCCCGCCATGGCGGATGAATCCATTATCGTAAAAGATCAAGGCACTATCTTCTTAGCGGGCCCGCCATTAGTGAAAGCGGCCACTGGCGAAGAAGTTAGCGCCGAAGAACTGGGCGGCGCCGAAGTGCACACCAAAATTTCCGGCGTGGCGGACCATTTAGCGCAAAACGATGAGCACGCGCTGGAGCTTGCCCGCCGCGCGGTATCACGCCTGAATCATCAAAAAGAAATCAAATCACTGCTGAGCCCAGTCAAGCCGCCAAGATTTGACATTAGCGAACTGTACGGCATTGTCGGCACCGATCTTAAAAAGCCCTTTGATGTCAAAGAAGTGATCGCCCGTATCGTCGATGATTCTGATTTTGATGAGTTTAAAGCCAACTACGGCGCAACCTTAGTGTGCGGTTTTGCCCGTATTCACGGTTACCCTGTCGGTATCGTCGCCAACAACGGCATTCTGTTCTCAGAGTCGGCGCAAAAAGGCGCACACTTTATTGAACTATGCTGCCAGCGCAAAATTCCGCTGCTGTTCCTGCAAAACATCACCGGCTTTATGGTGGGTAAAAAGTACGAACACGAAGGCATAGCCAAACACGGTGCCAAAATGGTAACCGCGGTGTCTTGTGCCAATGTGCCTAAATTTACTGTGATTATCGGCGGCAGCTACGGCGCGGGTAACTACGGCATGTGTGGCCGCGCGTTCGAACCGACCATGATGTGGATGTGGCCTAACGCCCGTATCTCTGTGATGGGCGGCGAGCAAGCCGCAGGCGTTCTCGCCACAGTGCGCCGCGACGGTTTAGCCCGTAAAGGTGAAGAATGGTCACTTGAGGATGAAAAAGCCTTTAAAGCGCCGATTGTCGCCCAGTACGATAAAGAAGGTCATCCGTATCATGCCAGCGCCCGTTTATGGGATGACGGCATTATTGACCCAGCGCAAACCCGCGATGTGGTCGGCCTTGCCCTATCGGCGGCATTAAATGCTCCTATCGAAGACACCCGTTTTGGTGTGTTCCGTATGTAAAAGGCACATGTGAAAAACATATGCCACACAAGAAGATAGGGGAAATAATAATGACAGACACATTAAACAGCACTAGCGGCACAAAGGATTTAAGCAACTTACAGCACGTCACTTATGCGCTCAATAACGGCGTTGCCGAGCTTATTCTTGACCGAGCAGAAGTACACAACGCCTTCGATGAAGTGATGATTAGCGAAATGATTAGCGTCCTTAGCTATTTTGCTGAGCACAAGCAATGCCAAGTGCTGGTGCTCAAAGCGAACGGCAAAAACTTCAGCGCCGGCGCCGATCTCAATTGGATGCGCAAACAAGCCAAAATGGACTTTGAGCAAAATCTAAATGATGCCAAAGCCTTAGCAAAACTGATGCAGGATTTAGATACCTTTCCTAAGCCCACCATTGCATTAGTGCAAGGCGCAGCCTTTGGCGGCGCACTGGGATTAATTTGCGCCTGCGATATCGCTATCGCAACGACGCGCGCCAGTTTTTGCTTGAGCGAAGTGAAACTCGGATTAATTCCTGCGGTGATAAGCCCTTACGTTGCCCGCGCTATGGGTAACCGCGCATCGCGCCGCTACATGTTAACGGCTGAGCGTTTTAGTGCAGAAACCGCATTAAAGCTTAACGTCATTCATGAGATCAGCGATGACTTAGACGCCGCCGCAAAGCCTATGATTGACGCGCTGCTGGCCAATAGCCCGCAAGGCATGGCGTGGGTAAAAACACTGCTGTCGCATCTTGAAGCTGGCGTGATAGACCAAAACACCATTGATTACACTAGCGAGCGTATCGCCCGCATTCGGGTATCAACCGAGGGCCAAGAAGGCTTAAACGCCTTTTTTGAGAAACGTCTGCCTAACTGGCAACAAGCGCTCTCAACTCCCCCCACGCAAAAGCCAAGTGATACCCAAGGAGCCCTTTGATGTTAACCAAGCAAATGTTTACCAAGCTATTGATTGCTAACCGCGGTGAAATCGCCTGTCGCATCATCAAAACCGCCCATGCCATGGGCGTTCGCACCGTTGCCCTATATTCCGATGCCGATAAAGAAGCACGCCATGTCGCCATGGCCGACGAATCCTTCTATCTAGGCGGCAGTGCGCCGGCAGACTCCTATTTAAAGGGCGATTTGATTATCGATATCGCTAAAAAAGCCGGCGCCCAAGCCATTCATCCAGGTTATGGTTTCTTATCTGAAAACGCCGACTTTGCCCGTAAATGTGAAGCAGCAGGCATCGCATTTGTTGGCCCAGGCAGTGATGCTATCGATGCCATGGGCAGCAAAAGCGCCGCCAAATCTATTATGACAGCGGCAAACGTGCCCTTAGTGCCGGGTTACCACGGCGATGACCAAACCGATGCGACCTTAAAAGCTGAGGCACTGAAAATCGGCTTCCCTATGCTGATTAAAGCGGCTTATGGCGGCGGCGGTAAAGGCATGCGTATCGTCGAGAATGAAGGCGAAATCATGGAAGCCGTTAACTCGGCGCGTCGTGAAGCGGCCTCTTCTTTTGGTAACGACAAGTTATTGATGGAACGTTATTTACGCCAGCCGCGCCACGTCGAAGTACAAGTGTTTGCCGACACCTTTGGCAACGCAATTTACTTATCGGATCGCGATTGCTCGATTCAACGTCGCCACCAAAAAGTGGTCGAAGAGGCGCCGGCACCGGGCTTAAGCGATGCACTGCGCGCCCAAATGGGTGATGCGGCCGTCGCGGCTGCCAAAGCCATCGATTATGTTGGCGCGGGGACGGTAGAGTTTCTGTTAGATACGGACAATAGCTTCTATTTCATGGAGATGAACACCCGTCTACAGGTTGAGCATCCCGTCACCGAAATGGTCACAGGCCAAGATTTAGTGAAATGGCAATTACTGGTCGCCAGCGGTCAGCCACTACCTCTTAAGCAAGATGAAGTGCGTATTCACGGCCATTCCTTTGAAGTGCGTATCTACGCCGAAGATCCGCAAAATGAGTTTTTACCCGCCAGCGGTAAGCTCAACTTTTTGCGTGAACCTGAGCAAAGTAAGTTTGTGCGTATCGATTCGGGTATTCGTGAAAACGATGTGATCAGTAACTTCTACGATCCTATGATTGCCAAGCTTATTGTTTGGGATGAATCGCGCCCGCGCGCCCTGCAACGTTTAGTGCATGCCTTAGAGTCGTATCAAATCAGCGGTCTTAAGCACAACATTGAGTTTTTGGCGAACATTGCCGAGCACCCAGCGTTTGCCAATGCCGACTTTAGCACTGACTTTATTGGCCGTTATGGCGACACCTTAATTGGTACAGCTTCAAGTGAAGCCGACACTGCGCTTGCCTTTGCCGCGCTGTATCAAGTGCTTGCCCGTAAAGAAGCCGCCAAAGCGCAAGCTGTCAACAGCGCCGATCCTTACTCACCTTGGGGTCAAGTGAGCGGCTTTAGACTCAACAGTTGTAGCCAACACAATATTGCCCTGCTCGATGACGCCCATGAATTACAGCAGTTGGTGATGCTCGATTTAGGCGGCATGTATCAGTTGCCACTGCACGGCCAAGATTGGTTGCTCAATGGCGAACTGAAACAAGACTTACTGCTCGCCGAAATCAACGGCCATAAGAGTAAAGTGCCGGTTAGCGCACAAGGTGATGACTTTACGCTATTTTTATCCTCTGGCAGTTACCACTTCAAAGCAGTGCAAACCTTAGTGGTCGAAGAACAAGCCAGCAATGCTGACAAGTTAAAAGCGCCCATGAACGGTACGGTAGTGACCCATTTAGTCGATGTCGGCGCACAAGTTAAAGCGGGCCAAGGTTTATTGGTGATGGAAGCCATGAAAATGGAATACACCATCGAAGCGCCCTTTGATGGCACTGTCACTGAATTCTACTTTAAGGCCGGCGAGCTTGTAACCGATGGTACAACCTTGCTCAATGTTGAGCCGCTAGAGCCATTATTAGCATCTGACGACGAGCAAACAGCGAGCAAGGAAGCTTAAGATGTCTTGGAAAACGAGTGATAGCAGCAAACAAACAAGTTGGGGTAAAAAACCTCAAAGTGACAGCGTGAGCATTTTTGAGATGGGCGCACGCGACGGCCTGCAAAACGAAGTCGCTGTGCCGACGGTAGCTAAAATCGCCTTGATTGAATCGCTGGCAGATGCAGGGCTTAAGCGCATCGAAGCGGGCAGTTTTGTGTCACCTAAATGGGTGCCACAAATGGCCGATTCTGCCGATGTGCTCAAGCAAATACAGCGTCAAAGCGGCGTGGTGTATAGCGCGCTCACGCCAAACGTCAAAGGCTTTGAACTGGCACTGGATGCAAACGCTTCCGAAGTAGCGATATTTGGCGCCGCTTCACAAAGCTTTAGTCAGCGCAATATCAACTGCTCGATTGAAGAGTCGATTGAACGCTTTATCCCTTTGATGGAATTAGCAAAAGCGCACAATATTCCAGTGCGCGGCTATGTGTCCTGCGTGCTCGGCTGCCCCTACGAAGGTGAGATAGCGGTCAGTGAAGTGACTCGCGTGTCTGAAATCCTTTACAAAATGGGCTGTTACGAAATATCGCTCGGTGACACTATCGGTATCGGCACGCCGCAAAAAGCCCGTAGAATGCTGCAAACTGTGGCTGAACGTGTGCCTATGGAAAAACTGGCGCTACACTTTCACGACACCTATGGCCAAGCACTCGCTAACATTTTGGCCTGCTTAGACTTAGGTGTGCAGGTGTTTGACTCCTCGGTTGCAGGTCTTGGCGGCTGTCCCTATGCCAAAGGCGCATCGGGCAATCTTGCCACCGAAGACTTAGTGTATATGCTGCACGGCATGGGATTAGAGACAGGTATCGATCTCAACAAGCTAGCGTTGGCAGGGCAAGCTATCAGCACACAGCTGAATCGCAACAACGGTTCGAAAGTGGCCACGGCCCTGTTAGCAAAATAGAACAACAATAATTAACGACACCAACAACCGTTATTAAAAACGCGTGTTATTTCCCGCGCGTTTTATACAGCATAAAAGGACATCACAATGGCAGGACTCAATAAAGTAGTCAGCAGCTATGAAGAAGCGTTAAATGGCTTATCAAACGACATGACCATTATGGTCGGCGGCTTTGGCCTATGCGGCATTCCAGAAGGCTTAATCAATCAAATGGTTAAGATGGGCGTTAACGGCTTAACGGCGATTTCAAACAACGCTGGCGTTGACGATTTCGGCCTTGGCTTACTATTAAAACATCGCCAAATCGCCACTATGATCGCCTCTTACGTGGGTGAAAACGCCACTTTCGAGCAGCAAATGCTCTCTGGCGAACTGAACGTGATTTTAACGCCCCAAGGCACGCTGGCGGAAAAAATCCGCGCAGGCGGCGCAGGTATTCCGGCATTTTTCACCGCTACAGGCTACGGCACGCCGGTAGCTGATGGCAAGGAAACCCGCGAAATCAAAGGTCGCCATTACGTGTTAGAAGAGTCGCTGACCGCAGATTTTGCCTTAGTGCGCGCATGGAAAGCCGATACCATGGGTAATTTGGTATTCCGTAAAACCGCCGCCAACTTTAACCCTATGATGGCGACCGCGGGCAAAATCACTGTGGTTGAAGCCGAGTTTATTGTTGAGCCAGGCGAGCTAGACCCAGATCATATCCACACGCCGGGCATCTATGTTGACCGCGTTATTCAAGGCACGTTCGAGAAACGTATCGAGCAACGCACGGTAAAAGCCGCGAAATAAAAGGCGCAGGCAAAAACCTTGAAACACAGTTAACGCAATTGGCACTTAGCTCCCTAAAGTAAAAAACTAAAGGTAAAAGCCTAAGAGTAAAGACCAAAGCGTCAAAGCCAAATAGAAAGGATAGATATCATGGCATTATCAAGAGAACAACTGGCTCAGCGCGTCGCCAAAGAATTAAAAGACGGCTACTACGTCAACCTCGGCATTGGCATTCCAACACTGGTGGCCAACTACATTCCCGAAGGCATGGAAGTCATGCTGCAATCGGAAAACGGCCTACTCGGCATGGGTGAATTCCCCACCGAAGACACCATAGATCCCGATTTAATCAACGCGGGTAAACAAACCGTTACCGCAGTCAAAGGCGCCTCGTTTTTCTCATCGGCGGAAAGCTTTGCCATGATCCGTGGCGGCCATGTGGATTTAACCGTACTCGGCGCCTTTGAAGTCGATGTGAACGGCTCTATCGCCTCATGGATGATCCCCGGCAAGCTTATTAAGGGCATGGGCGGCGCAATGGATTTAGTCGCCGGCGCCGAAAACATTATTGTGACTATGATGCACGCCGATAAATACGGTAATTCTAAGCTGCTGCCCGTATGCGAATTGCCACTAACTGGTTACGGCTGCATTAAACGCGTCGTCACAGATTTAGCCTTTATCGAAATCAAAGATGGCGCATTCCATTTACTCGAGCGCGCACCAGGTGTCAGCGTAGAAGAAATCGTCAGCAAAACCGCTGGCAAGTTAATCGTGCCAGAGCATGTACCAGAGATGACATTTTAAGCTCTTAACTTGCATCTTGTTGTCCGTTTTGCTGACCTAAGCCTAGAGAGTGTCTCTAGGCTTTTTTATGTTAATCAAGCGACTCGGTATTAAACATCACCCTCAGCTAATACTTAACTTTCAATATCTAAATCATCCTGTTAGGGTAATGTGTTTAGATTGCGCCATAACGACAAACACCTTGTTAACTCTCAGATAAACTGACTAATTGCCCAAAGGAAATATTTCTATGGATTGGTTGATTATTGCACTCGCTGGTTTTTTAGGTGGCATGCTCAATGCCGTAGCAGGCGGTGGCAGCTTTATTACGCTTTTAGCATTAGTGTTCGTTGGTGTGCCGCCAATTGCGGCCAATGCCACGGGGACCGCAGCGCTATTACCCGGTTATATCGCTAGTGCTTGGCGCTTTAGAAAAGATATCGAATATCCGGCCAGCCTTAGCCTTAAAAATCTGATATTGATTGCCCTTATCGGCGGCAGTATTGGCGCGGGTATTTTATTAACCACCAGCGAGCAAGTGTTCGCAACACTGATCCCTTGGCTAATTTTACTGGCCACTGCAGCCTTTATTATTGGCCCTTGGCTAATCAAGAAAAGAATGGCATTGCAAGGCATGAATACCTCTTCTACGCCGACATTACGCCCAATAACAACGCTTTTAATGCTGGCCACTGTGTGTATTTATGGTGGTTATTTTAATGGCGGCTTAGGCATTATCTTACTCGCCAGCTTTGGGCTAATGGGTCAAACCAATTTACATGGGATGAACGGACTTAAAAATTTAATATCTGCCCTCCTCACCGCTATTGCTGTAGTGATTTATGCATTGGGTAATGTCATCGATGGACAATATCTGTTGCTGCTTGCCGTTATGGCAATTATCGGGGGTTATGTGGGCGCAGTGCTGGCTTATCGTATTTCACAACCTTTACTGCGCGGCTTTATTGTCATCGTAGGTTTAGCGATGGCGTTAGGTTTTTTTATGCGTTAGGCTTTTTGTACGTGAGCCACTATGCCGATAAACTGCGCGTATGTTACCGGTTTATTTATTACCCTGCCCTAGCATTTAGGAAAGCACGGTTACTAAAGGATAGCTATGAAACGGATCACCTTAAGTCTTGCCCTGTGCCTTTTTACGTTCTCAGCAGCGATTTACGCTGAAGTCACTCGCGCTGCAACCCTTAACGTCAAAACAGAAGCGGAAAATATCCAGATAAAAACCATAGCCCAAGGGTTAGAAAATGTCTGGGGTATGGCATTTTTACCCGACGGCAGCATGCTGGTGACTGAACGTGCTGGCAGAATGCGCATTGTCAGCACCGCAGGCAAAGTGGGTGAACCCTTAACGGGTTTACCGCCGATGTATGCCAAGGGTCAAGGTGGTTTACTTGATGTGGTACTTGCGCCAGATTTTGCCAGTAGCAAAAAAATCTATTTCAGTTATTCAGAACCCGCTGAAGGTGATGCAAGCTCTCTCAATAGCACAGCGGTCAGTTTTGCCACGCTCAATGGTAACAAACTTGAAAATCTCACCCGCGTTTTTAGCCAGCAACCCAAAATAGATAGCAGCCACCATTTTGGATCTCGTTTAGTGTGGGCACCTGACGGTACGCTGTTTATCACGCTTGGCGACCGCTACAGCGAAAAAGATAAAGCCCAAACATTAGATAATCATTTAGGCAAAGTCGTGCGGATTAATGCCGACGGCTCTGTGCCTCAGAATAACCCCTTCGTCAATATGGCTGGCGCTTTGCCAGAGATCTGGTCGATTGGTCACCGTAATATCCAAGGCGCAGCCATTAATCCTATCAGTAAAGTATTATGGACTGGCGAGCATGGCCCGCAGGGCGGCGATGAACTCAATATCGACCAAGCGGCCAAAAACTATGGTTGGCCTGTGATTACCTATGGTGAGAATTATGGCGGCGGTAAAATTGGCGAAGGAACCCACAAAACGGGAATGGAGCAACCTGTCTATAAATGGGTACCTTCCATTGCCACCGCGGGCTTTATGTTTTACACAGGTGATAAATTTCCACAGTGGCAAAATAATATTTTACTCGCCAGCCTAAAAGAAAAAACACTGGTGCGTTTAGTGCTTGATGGTGACAAGATAATTAAAGAAGAGCGCCTGCTAAAAATCGAACTGGGGCAAAGATTACGCACAGTCGTGCAAGGGCCAGATGGACTAATTTATCTTGTGACCGATGAAGCGAAATCAAAAATCTATCAGATCTCACCGCAGCAATCTTAAGTACTATCTTTAATAACAGCGCTTTGCCCACAGTAATAGGCTCAATCAAAAGTTTAAGCGACAAATAGCATAAAGAGCATTCTTAAGGAATGCTCTTTATGGTCAGCTTACGGTTGTTAGCTTGGCACTAAATCCCAGCCTTTATTCGTTTACCACGCACATCCCCTGCTCTGTTTTTACATAGGGTGACAAAATGGGCATCATGCCTTTCATCACTTGTAAGGGTAGAGCAGAGGTAAAGCTAAAGTCATCGGATTTACTGCCAGGAACAAAAGCCGTCAACGTACCAAAGTATCTATCACCAAGATAAAACACGAAAGTCGCAGTACGGTTCACAGCCGTAGTTGCTACTCTTTTGCCTTGCTGCATTTGAGTCACAATACGGTTATCACCGGTGCCGGTTTTACCGCCGATAGGTAGCATGCCGCCTTGCTCATCGGTAAAAATACCCTTCAAACGCCTCGCTGTACCATTTTGCACTACGTTGGCTAACGCAGCTTTTAAGGCTTCTGCTACTTCATGGCGCATCACCCGCTCACCTTGGGTATTCTGGTTATCCAATGTCACTTCGTAAGGCGTATTTGCCGCAAAATGCAGCTGATTAATCCGCACTGTCGGTAAACGGTAACCGTCATTTTGAATAATGCCCATCAGCTCAGCTAAGGCTGCGGGTCTATCGCCCGAACTGCCAAGCGCAGAGCCTAAAGATGGCACCATAGAATCAAATGGATAACCTAAACGCGCCCAACGCTGATGTATGTCAAGGAAGGCTTCTACTTCGAGCATCACTTTTACTCGTACATCACGGGCGTTTTTATGGCGCGTTCTAAACAGCCAACGGTAAACTTCTTGGCGCTGCGCTTCACTCGCCTGTTTGACATCACTTAAGATGGCATCGGGATTATGGTTTAAATAATCGAGCACCCACAGTTCTAATGGATGCACCCGCGCGATATAACCTTGATCGGGAAGATTAAATTTATCCGGACCGTATTTGTTGTATAACTCCTTAATACGTCGATCGGTATAGCTCACTCGAGGTATTCTTTGCTGTATAAATGCTTTATATGCCGAGATAGGCTCATCGGGCAATAAATAGCGATACGCCGCAGTTAATTGTTGCTCCGACTGAGATTGGCCATCAAAAAACATAGCAAAACGCTCATTGGCGGCGACTTTTTTATACTTACGATAAAACTTAGTCACAAACGTATTGCCTTCGCGGTCGGCAAATATTCGCAAATATTCGTCACGGCGCGGATCTTTATCACTGCGCAGTAACTGGGCCATATTGCCCTCGTTTTGCATACTACTGCTGTAGTTGACTATGTCACGCATCAACCTTACAAAGGGCAAGTTAATCGAATCCTGCAGGGCTTGATAGAGTGTCGGAGTTTTCAGATCTTCCGTTTTCTTAAAGTTATTAAACACATGTAAACCACCACCAGTGAAGAATTGCTCACTGGCTGAGGCTGAATATTCACGCTGCAGCGCCGCATCTAGCATGTGATCTAAGCGCCTGCCGGGGTTTACAATCAAGTAATCAATCGCCCAACGGGTTAAGTGATCCCGCGGCTCGATAATGATCGATTCCAATTCAATGCCGTGTTTCTTAGAATATTTATCGTAGATCTCAGCGATAATTTCTAAATACGTTGCCATCACCCGTAATTTAGCGGTTGAACCTAGCTCTAGCTTACTGCCCTCATTGATATCAAAGGGTTGATCGGTACTATCAGTTTGCACCCGAACCCGATTGGCGGTATCGGTTCGCTCATAAAGCGTAAAACTATAAAGTACATTTTGTAACTGGCTTGGCTCAAGTAAACGCTCACCTAATAGTCCGACTTGCTCCGCTGCAGATACTTGTGCAAGGCTGCGTAAGTAATTGCTCACTTGTTGCTGCAAGTCACTGTGTAAACTACTTTTTACCGTTAAATCGAGCCGGTCTAAATCGTACAATCCCACGTTTAGCATACCCGCGGTGCGAATGCGTACTGTGTTCACACCTTTATCGGCACCTGATTGAATATTGCGCTGTGGTTTAACGACTTTAAAATGCAATTTCTGCGCGAGTGCGGCATCACGCAAACCACGATCAATGAGATAATACTGGCCAAGTAAACGAATATGGCTATCGACTAAATTCTCAAGATCTTCATGGCCTTGCAATAAATAATACGACGGACGACGCTGGGCGATCATCAAAGCAACCACTTGACGAAATACCTGACCACGTTTAGCCGCATTGCCCTTGATCTGTGGTGAGGATAACAATTGGTTGGCTGTATCGAAATCGGTGCCAAACCAAGCCCATAAGCCATCGCCAATACCATGAACTTCACCATGATTGGGCGCCGAAGAGAGCGGCACTGTATTTAGATAATCTTGCACAATGCGCTTACGTGCAGGCTCAGTATTTTCACTGTGCTGGTAAACGCGCACACTGGCTGAGCCAATTTGCAGTAACTTATCCTTAATACTTAAGGTTAAACCTTGGGAAGAATGACGGAATTTCTCAATCTGCGTTGCTAGCGTACTACCACCAGCAGTAGAAACATTCATACCAACCATTTCAGCAATTTGGCTCATCCCTGCTACTACAAAACGTGGCCAATCAATCACAGGGTTAAGTTTAGCTTCCGTAGTCCACAGCTCACGGTTTTCAATAAACAATAAGGTATTGACGATTTCATTGGGGATTTTATCACTGTCCTGATAAACCCGTTTGGGATAAGCAAACTCGTACAAATCAGTATTACGACAATCGAGTAGCGTGAGCCCTGATTGCGCTTTTTCATGATATGGAGGGAAAAAACCTAATTTGGCATATTGCTGCAACGCAGGCGAAAACGCCACCTGTTGCGTTACCTGAAAATTACGCTGCAATAACCTGTCGATATAAAACGGTAATTTACTATAACCATGGCGTTCATCAAAAGGCCCATAACTAGGATAAATAACCGCTTGGCTTGGCGCATTATCTAAATCGTAGGTGAGCGTTTTGGCATATTGATTAATGTATTTTGCTTGATAATAGGAGGTTTTAACTTCAAGCCCAATCAGCAGCGCAGCGCAGCAAATAAGAATAAAAAATAAGAACCACACTCGCCCCTTTGATCTGGCTTTACGCGCTGGTTTTTCTTTAACCTTGGGCTCTGGTTCGGGTGGACGAGGACGATAATTTTCGAACTTCATCTCTGACGTGGAATTAGGCAAAACAGCTCCAAAAAAATACTAAAATAAACATCTTTCATGCAACTCAGCAAATCCGTTGCCACTCAATAAGGCAATATATCAAACTCATTTAGCCTTATATCAAACTCATTTAGCCTTCATGATCCATTTTGTATCGACGGTTTTGTATTCACGACATCTATTGAGCGGTAAAAAGCGATGTCTATTGCTTAAAACAACCAATAACGCATGCCCATATTAAGCTAACAGCACATTCGTAAAAATAACTGATGAATACTAATCCCAAATAAACTCGCGAAAGTGTTTACGACACACTGACTCATAACTTTCATTGCCGCCAATAGCGACTTGCTCACCTTCGCGCATCACTTTACCTTCACCATCAAGACGCACCACCATGTTAGCCTTACGGCCACAATGGCATATGGTTTTTAATTCAACCAATTTATCAGCCCAAGCTAATAAATAATGACTGCCGGTAAAAAGCTCGCCTTGGAAATCTGTTCTTAAACCATAACAGAGCACAGGAATGTCAATATTATCGACTACATGTGTGAGTTGTTTAACTTGTTCTTTACTCAGAAATTGGCACTCGTCAACCAACACACAGCTTAAAGGCGTGGCTTGATGCACATCGGTAATCATCTGCGTTAAATCATCTTTACTACTAAAAACCTGTGCTTCGGTTTCAATGCCGATACGCGACGCGACTTTACCTTTACCGTATCGGTCGTCTATCGAGGCTGTCATCACCAAAGTATTCATGCCGCGTTCGCGGTAATTATAGGACGACTGCAATAAAGAAGTGGATTTTCCCGCGTTCATTGCCGAATAATAAAAATACAATTGAGCCAAGACTTATACCCTTTTTAAAACGTTACCCATAGGCCTCTGTTACCAGAGCGAAATTGGTTGCTAGTCTAACATTGCGTTTCACATCAGAACACTAGCTAACACTAAGCATTTTTAATGAATTTGAGCAACTACGCCAAGTTATTCAGCATTTTATTCCACAATCATCTATGAGAGCACTTCCAATCAAGCTGGCTCAATCTTCATATTAACAAATGTAACCAAAAAACTCAGTTACCAAGTAGTTGTTACAACAACCTTAACTGAAACTTAATTGTTGTTTTATAGATAAAAAAGTGATGAAGACTAAATCACAAAACTGAGACCTACCCCCAAAGTAATAGATGAAAATGGGCTTTCGCTCAAAAAACAAACATGCCATTAACACTATTATCCTATTCGAGACAAATCGTGCTCAATAAAAAAAAGAAAGTATTCGATAACGAGCGAATGAAAATCAACGGTTAATGTACTGATCTCCCCTGCAGACTTTAGTGCCTCTCTCCGTCCCTTATTCGCATATTGGATCATATGGAGATAATAATGAAAATTTTCACTTCAAAAAAACTGGCATATTTAGTTGCCTTAGCGCTAACCGGAGCCCTTGTTGGTTGCGGTAGCGATGGTGACGATGGAGCCCCTGGTGCTCCTGGAATACCAGGCACCCCCGGAATTCCAGGCACTCCCGGAGTTCCAGGCACACCGCCACCTGTTACTAACTCAACGATGACTAACGTCAAAGTGATCAACTACAGCTTTGAAGAAGGCAGTATTAGTTACGAGTTTGAAGTTACAGATGAAAACAACAATCCAATCAAAGGATTGCTTAACGCTCAGGCTAAAGTTGCAGCATTAACAGATAAAGGCTTTATTACTAACCGTACCGAAGCAGATAAAAACGGTATTGTTGATAACGTTTACATTGGCGGTGAAGGAACTCAAGCAACAACCGGCGCAGAATTAACAGCATTAGCCGATGGGCATTATCAATTTAAAGTCCCCATGAAAGGCGTAAATCCAAGCACCGAAGGTATCGTTTGGTTACGTGTCGGTGGTAACGATGGTATTGCCACATCTAAACCGTTAGTCGTTAACAAACCTGAAGGCACCCATTCAACGACAACAGACAGTTGTTACTCATGTCACGTCGATTACGCTACCAGCCCGCGTCGTCATGCAAGCTACGTTGCAACAGGCATGGACAGTGAAGTCACCTTCGTAGAGGGTTGTTTAGTGTGTCACGGCTCAGTCAGCCGCGCTGTAGTGAACGCTGAAGGCTTCTCTACTGGTAGTTATGCGACCAACACCCTATCTAAAATTGGTCATATCAATCACCAAGATTTTACTAAAGACTTCTCAGTACAAAACTGTACATCTTGCCACGTTGAAGCGCCTAAAAACATCAACGTAGCTGGACCCGGTTGTATTGATTGCCATGATAGTGGTGGCGTACCAGGGGCAATTATCCCAAGTAATGGTGCGGATCTGCGCATTATGCACGAAAGCAAAGCGGGTATAACCGAACGCCAAGCCATTCGCGCTAAGTACAAACTTGAATTATCTACACCGGTAAAAGTAGCTGATATTTCAGTTAAAACTGACCACTTTATCGATGGCACTGCAGCAGCGAAAACCGAACCAGGTTGGTGTACTACGCTGACGGTCAAAGATGTTGATGGTAATATTTTCAGCATCAAAGACAACTTCAACTACACCACAGTATTTAATCCCGCTAAACCCATTGTTTATGCGGGTGCCTATTTGCACGCCTATGACAATGGTAGCTTAGTCGGTCGTCCTGGCGAACGTGCTAAGTACTACTATGGTTACAACACAGACGGCACTAAGAATATCTGTCATTTGTTGACTGATATCAGCGCAGTGAATGCTAACTATGCTTATTCAGCCCGCGTCACATTTAGTACCGCAGGTTGGATGGAATATGATGGCAATCAACGTTATCAAAGCAATGGTAGCCTAAGAGCTAACGGATATGACGGCTCCATGGGCGTATCCTTTACTGCCTACTCAGATGTTGTTAACCCAACAACAGAACTCAAAGTGTCAGGCTTTGAACGCCGTGAAATAGTTAGCGCGACCAGCTGTACAACGTGCCATAACGATGCCACTGCGTTCCACAAGAATGGTGCCTTTGATGACGGCGGTAATAGCTGTATTGCTTGCCATGATAACGGCATGGCGCGTACTTCAGCAGCTTTAGGTGCAGGTTTTGGCCCTATGGTCCACAGCTGGCACTGGGGCAACGGTGCTAACGTGGGTGAAATGAAAGCGGATGGAACCCAAGCAAAAACTGCTAATGGTGCAGGAGCCATCAACCCGGTGACCAGTTGTGTTGCTTGCCATGCTAAAGCAATTGATTTAGATAACATTCCAAATCAATACATTTTAGAACCCGGCAATAAAATGACCAGCCCAGTCACCGCTAACTGTTATGCCTGCCACACAAGCGATTCAGCTAAGGCACATATGGCAAGCAATGGTGGTGAAATCAGCGTACCAAGTGTGGCTGATTGGTTTAAACAACCCACCTCTGAATCTTGTGCTGTATGCCATGACACAGGTAAAAGCTCTGGTATTGATAAATATCACAACTTCACTCGTTAATTCATCATCACCTGATTTAGATGCGAGCAAATAGTTAGTAAAAAGTGATATCAATTTTCCCTGCAAGGAAATAGCCAAAGGAGTCCCACCAACATGGGGCTCCTTTTTTATTTAGATACATTTCCACAACAAGCCATTTTCAGTCCCATTTAAGTTAATAACGTTACAGTCCTAAAAAACAACAATTAAAAGGAAGTCACTTAATTATGCGTAAACATTTTATTGCCATCGCCATCGGCGCCACGCTCACCGCCGGATTTATGGCAGGTTGTAGCAACACAGAAACTAAAGCCCCTAACGCCATGTCAGTACAAACCCAGAACCCCTTGCTCCAAGTCAGTAGTCTGCAATATCAAGCGCCCGACTTTAGCATCATTAAAGATGAGCACTTTACGCCAGCCCTAGAACAAGGCATGGCCGAGCACTATCAAGAAATTCTCGCAATAGCCAATAATCCCGCAGCCGCCAGCTTCGATAACACCATTGTGGCTATGGAAAAAAGTGGTGCCCTGCTCAACCGAGCATCGAGTGTGTTTTATAATTTAGCGGGCTCGAACAGCAATCCTGAGCTGCGTAAAATTCAAGGTGACATGGCGCCTAAAATGGCGGCACATTCTGACAACATCAATTTAAATCCTGCACTATTTGCCCGTATCGAAGCCATCTATGACAATCGCACCAACTTAGGGTTAACCCCAGAAGCCGTGCGTTTGGTTGAGGTATATCACCAACGCTTTATCATGGCTGGCGCTAAACTGACCGATGAACAAAAAGTTAAAATCCGCGCGTTAAATGAAGAACAATCAACACTAACGAATGAGTTCTCTCAGCGTTTATTGCGCTTAACTAAAGAAATTGCGGTGGTAGTGGATTCGAAAAATGAGCTTGCAGGATTAACCGAAAGCGAAATCACGTCGGCCGCAAACGATGCCAAAGTAGCGGGTCACGATGGCAAGTATCTGATTAACATCACCAACACCACTCGCCAACCTGTGTTGGCATCACTGGAAAACCGTGAGCTACGCCAGCGTATTTGGGAAGCCTCCGCAAACCGTGGCTTGAGCGGTGAAAACGAAACTGCGTCGCTGGTATCTCGTTTAGCGAAACTCAGAGCCGAGCGCGCAACACTATTAGGCTATGAAAACTGGGCAAGTTATCGATTAGCACCGCAAATGGCAAAAACACCCGAAGCGGTTTACAGCATGTTTGGCTCAATGGTGCCTGCGGTCGTTGCTAACACAGAGAAAGAAGCCGCCGACATTCAAGCCATGATCACTAAAACCGGTGGAAAATTTGAACTCGCGCCATGGGACTGGGAGTTCTACGCCGAAAAAGTCCGCCAAGAAAAATATGCACTGGATGGTGATAGTGTTCGCCCATACTTTGAGTTTAACCGCGTCCTCGAAGATGGCGTGTTCTACACACTCAAAGAACTCTATGGCGTCACTCTAAAACCACGCCCAGATTTACCGGTTTACCATCCCGATGTGAAAGCCTACGAAATGTTTGATGCCGATGGCTCAAGCATGGCCATTTTCTACGCCGACTATTTTGCCCGTGAAGGTAAACGTGGTGGCGCATGGATGAGTTCGTTCGTCGGTCAATCCTTCCTCGAAGGCACTAAACCTGTGGTCGTCAACGTGATGAACATAAAGAAAGCGCCCGAAGGTCAACCCACATTCGTCAGCTATAACGAAGTCACCACTATGTTCCATGAAATGGGTCACGGCACCCACGGCATGTTCTCCAAAGTGACTTATCCAAGTCTGGCGGGCACCTCGGTTTCACGCGACTTTGTCGAATTTCCATCGACGTTTGAAGAAGATTGGGCCGCCCATCCAAAAGTGTTAGCGAACTACGCTAAGCACTATGAAACAGGCAAACCCATTCCCGATGAACTGCTGCAAAAACTGCTGAAATCTGGCGGCTTCAACCAGGGGTTCGACACACTAGAATATATGGCTGCGGCATTAGTAGATATGGAGTGGCATTCATTAAGCCCTGATGCGCCGCTGCAAGATGTGCCAACCTTTGAAGCCAATGCGTTGAAAAAGCACGGCTTAAACATCAGCGCAGTACCGCCACGCTATAAATCGACCTACTTTGCTCACGCCTTCCCCGGTGGTTACTCGGCAAGTTATTACGCGTATATGTGGAGTGAAATTTTAGCGGCGGATGCCTTTGCCTATGTGCAAACACAAGGTGGATTAAACCGTGAAATCGGCATGAAATACCGTAAAACAATCCGAGAAGTAGGTAATAGTGTCGCCCCTATGGAAGCCTACAAAAACTTCCGCGGACAAGAGCCAACGACAGAGGGTTTACTTAACCGCCGTGGTTTAAATACTGCAAATAAGTAAAGCAGACGTATTAATACTATCCATAACAAATCAGCCAGCATAATGCTGGCTGATTTTTTTATCTTTTATTATTTTTGCGCAATAACGTTTTACAGTAACAGGCTCAATTAACGGTTTAGTTAATCGCCCCTTTAGATTTGATTTTGAGCACAATAATACTGAGCACAAATACCACACTACAAGCCACTAAACCAGCGGTCACTGACTCGGTAAAACCAAGCACCACATAACCCGCCAAGCTAATAAATGCCGCGATAAGCGCATAGGGAAGCTGAGTGACCACATGGTCGATATGGTGGCAACTGGCCCCTGTTGACGACAAAATAGTGGTATCTGAAATGGGCGAGCAATGATCGCCAAATACCGCGCCCGCCAGCACAGAAGCAAGCATAGGTAACATCATGCTAGTGTGACTTCCCATCGCCATATCGGCCGCAATCGGCAACATGATCCCGAACGTTCCCCAGCTAGTTCCGGTAGAAAACGCAGTAATACCCGCTAACACGAACATTAACGCAGGCAAAAAAGCGAACGGAATATTGCCTGTCGCTAAGCTCGCCATAAACTTACCGGTTTCGAGTTGACCAATTACACCTGCAATCGTCCAAGCAAACAACAGAATATAAATCGCCGGCAGCATAGAGCGAGCGCCCTGCACAACACCTTTGACTATCATCGACTTTTCAACGCCCTGTATTAAATTCAACAGTAACGAAATAGCTAAGCCAATTAACGCACCAAAGAACAGTGATGAACTAACATCGGTTTTCTCAAAAGCGGAAATGATATTAAATTCAATTCCTTCAGCGGCTAATACTTGAGCCCCGCTGCTGACCATAAAATATAAGGTGGCAAACACTAACGCGATAATAGGCAGAAATAATCCTAAGATCTTACCGGTTTCCGCTTCGGGTAAATCGGCATTCGCCCCAGGCGGTAATCCTTTTGACTCATCGTATAAATGACCCCGTTGGGCATTAAGCTCATGCTCGCGCATTGGCCCAACATCTAATCCCATAAAAACTACAAAAAGTAATAATAATAAGGAGAAGATGGCATAAAAATTCATGGGGATCATTTGAATAAAAATACTCAAATGGCCTGTATCGGCAAAACCATGGGCGGTTAATATTCCGCCGATGAGGGCAATAATATAAGCGCCCCAGCTCGAAACTGGAGAAATAACGCACACAGGCGCCGCAGTAGAATCTAATAAATAAGCTAACTTAGCGCGGGAAATATAATAACGGTCAGTAACAGGTCTTGCGACCGACCCAACAACTAAGCTATTGAAATAATCATCAATAAACACTACGCAACCTAGAAACATGGTTAATAGTTTAGCGTCACGCTTATTACGAATATGTAAACGAGCCCAATCGGCAAAAGCCCGAGCGCTGCCACTTACCGTAATTAACGCGGTGATCATTCCCAGTACAATTAAGAAACCGAGAATATATAAGTTCCACGAATTAAGGCCTTCCCCCGTCCAAAAAAGTCCTTTAACGCCATTAAATACAAATTCACCTGTGGCTAAGGGTGAAAATTGATTGAGCAATAAAGCACCAATCAAGATACCTAGCCCCAAGGAGAGTAGTACGCGGCGAGTTAAAATCGCCAATACAATCGCCACCGCAGGCGGCAATAAGGAAAGTGCCGAATCGGCATAATTCATAACAGTCATTGATTATTATCTTCGTTAAATACGAATGGAGGGCGACTGAACTGGTGGGGAAGGCAATAGATACCCAAGGTCACCTGTCCTATCAGTAGCGCTCCATAGTAACTATTTCCAATATCCGTATCGGAAAATACTATGGCAGTGTTGTACCTATTAGGCACAACCCCAGCAGTTGATTGTGATAAATCGAACTACTTCGGCACCAAATCCTTTCGTAATCGATCAACGGAATCACCCTACTGATCACTACTGATATTTGGCGCACCTCTACTTCTAAGAACGCTCGTACTCGAGCGCGTGGCACATAAAAACATAAGCGGCTGAGCAGATGCTAGCGCAAAGCCACTTAATGTGATCTAGATCACAGATAAAATCAACCGAGACTGGAAATAAGCTCAGGAACTGCCTCAAATAGGTCAGCAACTAATCCATAGTCCGCCACTTGAAAAATCGGTGCTTCAGGATCTTTGTTGATAGCAACGATGACTTTAGCATCTTTCATGCCGGCTAAATGTTGAATCGCTCCCGAGATACCTACGGCAATATACAAGTTAGGCGCAACGATTTTACCGGTTTGACCCACTTGTAAATCGTTAGGCACAAAGCCAGCATCAACAGCAGCACGCGATGCACCCACTGCTGCACCAAGCTTGTCAGCTAGCTGCTCTAACATGCCAAAGTTTTCGCCACTGCCCATACCACGGCCGCCAGAAACGATAATGCCCGCATTACCGAGTTCTGGTCGTTCAGAAACCGTCAGTGATTGAGATACAAACTGTGTTTTCGCTTCAAACACTTTATCGAGTGTCGTCACAGCTGCGTTGTTGCCTTCTGATGCTGCATCAAAGGCACTGGCGCGCACTGTCATCACTTTAATGGCATCAAGGCTTTGCAGTGTTTCTAAGGCATTACCCGCGTAGATTGGACGCACAAAGGTGTCAGCACTCACTACCGCTATCACTTCCGAGATTTGCGCCACGTCGAGCAATGCCGCCACGCGTGGCAGTGTATCTTTGCCTAGACTCGAAGCCGAGGCCAAAATATGGCCATAACTTGGCGCTAAATCCACCAGCAACTTAGCAAAATTTTCGGCTAAGTGCGCTTGGTACGCGCTGGCATCGGCCACGAGCACTTGGCTAACGCCTTGTAGCGCCTGCGCGGCTTTGACAACAGCGCCACACTGATGACCAGCAACTAAGACGTGCACTTCATCACCAATAGCGCGAGCAGCGGTAACTATTTTCGCGGTATCAAGTTTCAGCGCGCTATTATCATGTTCAGCTAATACTAAAATGGCCATTTAGATCACCTTCGCTTCATTTTTTAACTTTTCAACTAGCTCAGTTACCGACGCTACCATGATGCCCGCTTTACGTTCAGCTGGCGGAGTGACCTTAACAATCGTTTGGTGACTCTTTAACGTCACCCCTAAATCCGCCACAGTGAATACGTCTAATGGCTTACGCTTAGCTTTCATGATGTTAGGCAGTGAGGCATAACGCGGTTCGTTTAAGCGTAAATCCGCCGTGACAACCGCAGGTAAAGATAATTGTAGCGTTTGCATACCACCGTCAATTTCACGGGTGACTTGCAATCCATTCGCTTCTAATTTGATTTCTGAGGCAAAAGTCGCCTGCGGCATATCCATCAGTGCAGCAAACATTTGGCCGGTTTGGTTGTTGTCACCGTCAATCGACTGCTTACCAAAAATCACCAGATCAGCCTGCTCTTTGTCTTGTACTGCTTTAAGCAATTTAGCGATAGATAATGGCACTAGACTTTCGTCAGTCTCAATATGGATCGCGCGATCTGCGCCTAATGCCAGCGCGGTACGCAGTTGTTCTTGCACCGCTTTACCGCCAATACTCACCACCACCACTTCAGTAGCGCTACCCGCTTCTTTTAAACGAACCGCTTCTTCAACTGCGATTTCACAAAAAGGGTTTAACGCCATTTTTAGGTTTGCAGTGTCGACACTGGTATTGTCAGCTTTGACCCTGACCTTTACATTGGCATCAACAACGCGCTTAACGGGCACCAATACTTTCATAGGGTTTCCTTTCTACACTTTCATGTACATGGACAAAACATTGGTTAATACCAATGCAAGATACGGCAACTTTACGTCCTGTTGACGTTAACGTCAATCAAAGTAAAACGCTTGTTTGCATTTTTAATAAGCTTGAACGACCATTTTTAACGCACTTAATTAGCTCAATTTAAAAAGTTCAAAAATTAAATAATATTTAATTTTGATTAAATGCATAATTTTATTTGATTCGAGCTATATTAGTTTCTATCATTCAGGGGTTGTTCACCATTATCCTGTATTAAAAATTGAGTGGGACTAAAATAGATATGAACGAATTTTTAGAAATATTAACTCACGGTCGTCGTTTTAAAGCGGCAGTAAAAGAACTTAGCGTTGAAGAGCTACGTGATTTAGCCGAAAAATTGAATAAGATTTTAGTAGAACGCGAGTCTATGGCCGAGGAAGAAGAACAAGCCATGGCAGCTCGTAATGCTAAAATTGAAGAAATCCGTCAGCAAATGGAAGCCGTGGGTTTATCCATTGATGATTTAGGTGGCACAGCTGTTAAAGCAACAGCAAAGAAACGTGCTCCTCGCCCAGCGAAATACCAAATTGAAGTTAATGGTGAAATGGTTCAGTGGACTGGTCAAGGCCGTATGCCAACAGTCTTTAAGAACGAGATCAATAAAGGTCGTTCTATGGACGACTTTTTAATCTAATCGAGTAATAGATTAGGCCCAGCACCCACCATATGTTGCATAAAAACCCGCATTATTGCGGGTTTTTTTATATCTACACTTTATTTTAATCTTAAGCTACAGCCAGTAAATTTTATGCTTTAAATTACGTTACAATTCAATCTTAGTATTTACATCCGCTTTAAGTTAACCTTTATTCACTCTAACTAAATTGAATAAAATAATGCAGATAAACAATAAGATAATTATAAGCTGCAGCATAATAGCGAGCTTAGTATCACAGGCAACATTTGCTAAAAACAATACTGAAACACCCCCAAATAAACTGACTGCACTTACCCATGCTGAATTAATTATTGCTCCAGGTAAACACTTAACTAATGCGACTTTATTAGTTGAAAATAATCGTATTAAGGCGATTATTGAACACGGTGAAATTCCCGCCGGCGCATTTGAAATCGACTTAAGTGGTTATACTATTTATCCGGGGTTTATCGATCCCTTCACCGACTATGCCATTGAGTTCGAATATCCGAAGCTTGGGCTCACGCGTCCTGTCTATGATATTAAACGTATTGGCGGCAATGCAGAAAATGGTGCAATTCATTTTGAAAAAGAATGGTTTAATTACGTTTACCCCAATAAAGAACGAGCAAAAGAGTGGATTCATAATGGTTTTACCAGTGTGCAAAGTAGCAAACTCGACGGTATCTTCCGCGGCACAGGTGTTAGTCTTTCACTCGCCGACAAAACGGCCAATGAAGTGATTTATCGCGCCCGCAGTCAACCTTTTATGGCATTCGATAAAGGCTCGTCTGAACAAGATTATCCAGAATCATTAATGGGCAGCATTGCACTTATTAGGCAAACCTTTGCCGATGCGAGTTGGTATAACCAAAATAAAAGTAAACTCGCCAATGGGGCAATAAATAATCAAATAGAATTTAATATTGCCTTTGAACGTTTAGATAATTTGGCTAGTAAACAAATCATCTTTGAAACCAAAAATCTCAACGACCAATTACGCGCGGCCCATTTACTCAAAGAACATAAACTGCCAGCAAACCTGCTTGGTAATGGTCAAGAATACTCGCGTATCAATGAGTTAAAGGCGTTGAACTATCCGTTAATTTTGCCGCTCAATTATCCACAGGCACCCGATGTTGGCACAGATGATACTGAGCGCGAAGTGTCACTAGCAGATTTAAGACAATGGGAGCGTGCACCAACCAACCCCGCAGTAGTTGCCAAAGCAGGTATCCCCTTCGCGCTGACACAATTTGGCATTAAGACTGAAGATTTTTGGCCGCGCCTGCGCCAAGCGATTGCTCAAGGTTTAAGTGAAGATCAAGCTTTAGCGGCACTCACTACCCAAGCCGCGAAGATGACAGGTACTGATGATTTTACCGGCAAACTCGCGCCTGGTTATATGGCTGACTTTGTTATCACTAAAGGCAATATCTTTAAAGATGGGCAAATTTATAGCGTCTGGCTTCAGGGGCAAGCACAAACGGTTCGGTCCCTCGCGCAGGCTAAATTACTGGGCGATTATCAATTAAGCCTCGACAACCTCACGCTGGATTTATCGCTGCAAAATGCCAGTAAAGGCAATAAGCCTAAAATCGAAGGTAACTTAAGCAGTGGCGATCACAGTATTACTCTTAGCCAACTTCAGTTAGATGACGATGGCAGAGTGAGCTTTACGGCTGATTTAAGCTCTGCAGGTATCAATGGCCTGAGCCGCTTTACGCTGTGGATGGCAAAGGACGGCATCCAAGGCCGCATGACTGATGCCAATAGTCGCACCATAAATGTTGCGGGTATCGCAATAGCTAAAACGACAACAGTGACTAAAACAGCAACGATTGATAGTGCTGACCAAGCAAGCAACCAGCTACCCAAAAATGAAGTTAATACAAATCTAGTGAGTCACCTCACCTTCCCTAATGTCGCTTACGGACTGAGTGAAACACCTAAGGTTGAAAAACTGCACATAAAGAATGCCACCTTGTGGACATCGGATAAGCAAGGCATTCTCGAACATGCTGATCTCTTGATGGCCAATGGCCGCATCGAAAAAATTGGCCAGCAATTAAATACGCCATCAGGTTATCAAGTCCTCGATGCAACAGGTAAACACCTCACTGCGGGCATAGTCGATGAACACTCGCATATCGCCATTAATGGCGGTACTAACGAAGGAACAGACGCAGTAACCTCTGAAGTACGCATTGGCGATGTGATTAATCCCGATGACATTTCACTCTATCGTGCTTTAGCAGGCGGTGTCACCAGTGCACAATTGCTCCACGGCAGCGCCAATCCTATTGGCGGCCAATCGCAACTGATCAAAATGAAATGGGGCGAATCAGCCGAGCAACTTAAATTTGCTAACGCGCCCGCCAGTATCAAATTTGCTTTAGGTGAAAACGTCAAACAGAGTAATTGGGGCGAGAAATTTGTTCAGCGCTTCCCCCAGACTCGCATGGGAGTCAAAGCGTTATTTGAAGAGACCTTCGACGCTGCCATCGCCTATGAGAATGCGTTAAAAGCCTATGATGAACTGCGCTCCAGCGATAAAAAGAAAACCGTCGCCCCGCGCCCAAGTTATCGCCTTCAGGCGGTGGCCGAAGTATTAAATCAGCAACGTGATGTGCACATTCATTCTTACGTGCAGTCAGAAATTCTGATGTTTATCCGCCTAGCCGAGGCCTATCACTTTAAAGTGCAGACCTTTACCCATGTGCTCGAAGGTTACAAAGTAGCAAGTGAACTGGCCGCCCATGGCGCTGGCGCATCGACCTTTGCCGATTGGTGGGCCTATAAGTTTGAGGTGTATGATGCGATTCCGCAAAATGCTTGTCTGATGCAAAACAAAGGCGTGACCACCAGCATTAACTCAGACGATTATGAAATGCAGCGCAGACTCAACCAAGAAGCAGCTAAGTCTATGATGTATTGCAATATGTCGAAGGAAGATGCTTGGAACATGGTCACCATCAATCCAGCCAAGCAATTAAGAGTCGATGAATTTGTGGGTTCACTCACTACAGGGAAAATGGCCGATATTGTGCTGTGGAACGCAGAGCCATTGTCGATTTACGCCAAAGTGACGCAGGCATGGGTTGAAGGGAAACGCTATTTTGACCGCGACCAAGACCAAGTCGCCCAGCAAGCCGTAGTCAACGAGCGCGCCGCACTTATCCAAAAAATTCTTAGTAGTGATGAGCAAGCCAAAGCGGGTGAAAAAGTCACGCCACTTAACGAGCCACAGTGGCACTGCGACACCCACTATCAGGCATGGGGCCACACTCATGAGGGAGCCAAATAATGCATTATTCAGCTAAAACCTTTTTATTTACGCTGCTACTGGCCACTCTTTGTACCGCGCCGGTAATGGCTAATAATATCGTGCCTACACCTAAACAAAGCCGCAGCGTACTGATTAAAAATGCTACGGTGCACACAGTCAGTCAAGGCGTACTTAACAACACAGACGTCCTGATTGAAAATGGCAAGATCACGGCCGTTGGATCTCAACTCTCCAGCCAAATCAACAATGCAACCGCAGAAACCAGTGACACTCAAATCATCGATGCCAGCGGTAAACACTTGTATCCGGGCTTAATTGCCCTAGATACCAGCTTAGGCTTAGTCGAAATTGAAATGAGCCGCCCCACGGTTGATAACGCCGAAGTGGGTTATATCAATCCGCAGATCAGCACAGCCACAGCTTACAATCCAGATTCTGAGCTCATTCCGACCATACGTTTCAACGGTATTACCCATGCACAAATCGTCCCAAGCGGCGATGGTTTAGCAGGACAATCGGTATTGGTCAATCTCGATGCTTGGACGATTGAAGATGCACTGACGCCCAGTGCTGGGCAGTTCCATGTCTATTGGCCGCAAATCAAACGCATACCAGAAGATAAAAAAGAGAAAGCCAAGGCCATCGAGAAAAATCAGCAGGCAATCGACAAACTTAATATCGCCTTTGAAGATGGCTATCGCTATTTCTTAAGTAATAAAGCCAAAAACAAAGATACAAACAAGCATGAAACGCCACTGTCGGCGGCAAATAACCTGCGCTGGCAGGCCATGTTGCCGCTATACCAAGGCAAAGCGACACTGTTTGCCCATGCCGACAGTGTTGGCCAAATTGAGCAAGTGATCGCCTTGACGAAAAAATACCAATTCAAATTGGTGATTGTCGGCGGATACGATGCATGGCGTTTAACTTCAAGCCTGAAGGACGTTAACGCTGGGGTCATTTATCCACATACCTTGAGTCTGCCAAGGCGTAAAGATGAGCCAGTGGATTTACCCTTTAAAATCCCCTCCTTGCTCGCTAATGCGGGCATCCCCTTCGCCCTTGGGTTTTCATCGGACTGGAATAGCCGTAACCTCCCCTACGCCGCAGGCTACAGCGCCGCCTATGATTTAACGCCTGAACAAGCACTTAAGTCCATCACCTTAGATGCCGCAAAACTGTTAGGTGTGGAGGATTTAGGTGCGATAGCGGTGGGGTATCAAGGCAGTGTTGTGCTGTCCGAGGGTGACATTCTCGACCCTATGACCAATAGAATTGACGCTATCTGGATTGAAGGCCGGCAGATAGATCTGAATAATCGCCATCGGCAGCTTTATCAAAAGTACCTTAAGCGGTAGAATTTACTCAGATAATAATATCGCATCGGCGCAGCCTACTTATGCTGCGCAGTTTCCACATAAACCTCAGGTCAAACCATGAAAATTATCCTCTCAAGTGCGTTAGTGCTCCTGCTCAGTGCCTGTGCAAGCGACTACAGTTTTAACAGTAATTTGGATGGTGAGGCGATCAATGACTATTTCAAGGCATCCGATGTCGTCCTCTACGAAGGCGATGCCTTGCCTAAAGGTCATTATGAGTTAAAAGGGTTAGTCCAAGGTGAATCCTGTCAGGCCGATCTCAACGGTGCTCCGGCATCCTTAGCTGATGCGAGAACCGAAGCCCGTCGTAACGCCGCAGATAAAGGTGCTAACGGTATTGTCATTAAACAGTGCGTCATATTTGAAGAAGCTGCCCAAGGTTGTATCAGCCGCGCCTTATGCGTTGGCCAAGCAATCAAAACAGCGACAATTAAATAAGCTTCACGTATATCAAGCGTACTGTAAGCCACTTGATGCAATAATTTGCTGATAGTGACCATAGTCATCACTTAATAATGAGCTTAGGTGATGACACACTTGCCCTTTTAGGTAATTTTTTGCATGACATTTACCAACCAAATTGTTGCAGTAGCGACATGCCGCACGCCCTATAAACAAAAATTTGGCATTCCAAGACAACCCGGACTCGTTGAAGCGCGCGGTTATGTTGAACTTGAACCCCATGTGAATCATATCGACGCAGTGCGTGGCATAGAGCAGTATTCCCATCTTTGGTTGCTGTTTTGCTTCCATGAAAATCTTGCCCAAGGTTGGAAAACCACAGTGCGGCCGCCGCGATTAGGCGGCAATGAAAAACTCGGCGTGTTCGCCACTCGCTCCACTTTTCGCCCCAATGGCATAGGCCAGTCTGTGGTGAAACTGCACGGCGTAGTACAACGCAAGGGCAAAGTGTGTCTCGAAATTTCCGGTATGGATCTGCTCGATGGCACGCCGATTATCGATATTAAGCCTTACATCCCTTTCTCAGATTCGATTATGGGTGCCATAGGCGGTATTGCTCAAGACGCCCCTAAACTGATTTCAGTGGTGTATTCCGATAATGCCAAGGCACAGATTGAACGTTACGCCGAGCAGGAAACTTACACAGATTTAGCCGTACTTATCCGCGGAGTCTTGGGGCAAGATCCGCGCCCCGCCTACAAGAAAGCCAAGGACGATCCTAAGTTATATCAAGTCGCCCTCTATGATTTAGATGTGTTTTGGCACATGGCAGTCGATGATCATGACCAAGAATACATCTTGGTACTGGAACTCAAACCGGGGAAATGTGGCTAAATGTCTGCGCCAACGCCTAGATCAGAGCCGGCATCTTTGCCTGATTATCAAAGCCAGCATAAAAAGCGTCTCTCTTGGATGCCGTGGCTGTATTTTTCTTTAAAAGAGAAACATTTAGTCTGGGCAAAACCTTGGCAGGATGAGATCCAAGCAAGACTTTGCGCCCTCGAAACAGTCAACATCGGCGAGCACTGTTTTATCGCCCCCGAAGCGCAGTTATTTGCCGAACCCAATCGCGATATCAGCATAGGTAATCGCTGCATGATCGCCGCCGACTGTTTTTTACACGGGCCTATCACGCTAGGGGACGAAGTCGCAATTAATCATGGTTGCTCCTTCGATGGCGGCAGGGTCGGTATTCAAATTGGCAGCCAGACCCGCATTGCCAATAATGTCACCCTTTACGCCTTCAACCATGGCATGGCGCCAGATACCCCCATATATCAACAAGCTGCTAACTCCAAAGGCATTGTTATAGGCAAAGATGTGTGGATTGGCGCTCAGGCTGGCATAGTCGATGGTGTGACAATTGGCGATCACGCTGTGGTTGGCATGGGCAGTATAGTGACAAAAGATGTACCCGACTGGGCGATAGTGGCAGGTAACCCTGCCAAAGTGATTGGTGATAGACGAGATAAGTAAGCTGAATCTAGATTCTAGAGCGCTACGCTGCTATAGAGCAAATGCCTGATATCTGTCACCCTTAAAACCAATCAGAAAATCAAATCGTTTTTTTATAGATACTAGCAGTGACGAAGTCACGCTCTAGTAGCACAGCGCTCTTCCTTGCGTTATCCAGCATCAAAAAATGCCATTTATCTCCCAGCTAGTTGAATTTAACCTAAATCCCTAGGTGACATCACCAAAGCAGGTGATAAAATGGCTACCATTCAACTCAAATTTGGACATCGGTAATGCGCGTCAGCAAGTACCTGCTATCAACACAGAAAGAAACTCCTGCCAACGCAGAGGTCATTAGTCATCAATTAATGTTACGTGCGGGCATGATCCGTCGTAATGCGTCGGGCCTTTATAGCTACCTCCCCACGGGCTTACGCGTACTGCGTAAAGTCGAAGCCATTGTTCGTGAAGAAATGAACAAAGCCGGTGCAATTGAAATTCTAATGCCTATGGTGCAACCGGCAGACTTGTGGGTAGAAACAGGTCGTTGGGAAAAGTTTGGTCCCGAGCTGCTGCGCTTTAAAGATCGTCACAATCGCGACTTCGTACTGGGGCCAACCCATGAAGAAGTGATCACCGATCTCATTCGTAAAGAAGTCAGTTCATACAAGCAATTACCGCTGAATCTTTACCAAATTCAAACCAAATTCCGTGACGAAGTTCGCCCACGTTTTGGCATGATGCGCTCACGCGAATTCTTGATGAAAGACGCCTACTCTTTCCACCTTGACGTCGATACCATGAATGAAACCTATGAGGCTATGTACACAGCCTATAGCAACATTCTATCGCGCATGGGCTTAGCTTTCCGCCCAGTTTTAGCTGACACAGGTTCAATCGGTGGCAGCATGTCACACGAATTCCACGTTCTGGCGCAAAGCGGTGAAGATTTAATTGCTTACTCAACGGGTAGCGATTACGCGGCTAACATTGAGAAAGCTGAATCACCAGTGCCCACTGAGCCTCGCGGCGCAGCCACTGAAGAATTGCGTTTAGTCGATACCCCAAATGCGAAGACCATTGCTGAATTGGTTGAGCAGTTTGATCTGGATATCACTAAAACCGTCAAAACCTTGATCGTCGTCGGCGCATCAGAAGCGACGCCGTTAGTGGCACTGATTGTTCGTGGTGACCATGAACTCAATGAAGTCAAAGCCGACAAGTTAGACTTAGTGGCATCACCAGTAGAAATGGCGCCAGAAGCGCTGATCCGTGACGCCATTGGCGCAGGTCCTGGTTCACTTGGCCCTATCGGTCTTAACATCCCTATCGTTATCGACCACAGCGTTAGCGTAATGAGCGATTTTGCTGCTGGTGCGAATGTGGATGACAAACATTATTTTGGTATCAACTGGGAACGCGATCTGCCGACAGCACAAGTTGCCGATATCCGTAACGTAGTCGAAGGCGAGCCAACACCAGATGGTTCAGGCACTTATGCTATGGCACGCGGTATCGAAGTGGGTCATATTTTCCAACTGGGTACTAACTACTCTAAATCGATGAACGCGACTGTACTTGACGAAAACGGCAAGTCACAGGTGCTATTGATGGGTTGTTACGGCGTCGGCGTAAGCCGTATTGTGGCCGCAGCCATCGAGCAAAACTTCGATGACCGTGGCATCATTTGGCCAGAAGCGATTGCACCATTTAGCGTGGGCATTCTGCCAATGAACATGCACAAGTCGCACCGCGTAACCGATATCGCCGAGCAGTTATACAAAGACTTAAACGAAGCGGGTATCGAAGTGTTATTGGATGATCGTAAAGAGCGTCCAGGCGTGATGTTCGCCGATATGGAACTGATTGGTATCCCACATACAGTGGTGATTGGCGATCGCAACATCGATGCGGGCGTTTTTGAATACAAAAACCGCCGCACCGGTGAAAAACAAGATATTCCATTCGATCAACTGCTCGATTTCCTGAAAAATGCCGTTAAAGGCTAAGCCTAAACGCTAGGTTTGATTTAGCGCAATATCGACATACAAACGCACTTAGGCTCAGCTTAAGTGCGTTTTTTATCAATTGCTGACAATTGAGATTTAAAGGTGCTTGAAGTTATCTGGTTATCACACATCAATAAATCATTTAAATAAAAAATACACTTATCTAGAATACAAACTTGCTTTTTATACCACGGCATTGCTTTAATCAGGTGATTACAATAATACATTGAGTCTGAATATTGCCAACATCAACTGCATTAGTTTTAGGTGGCGGCGGCGCCAGAGCTGCCTATCAAGTCGGCGTGCTCAAAGCACTGGTTCAACTTTATCCACGCAATCACGGCATTCCCTTTAAAATTATTTGTGGAACGTCGGCAGGCGCCATCAATGGTACGTCCATTGCTACCCATGCCTCTTGTTTTCATCTTGGCGTTAAAAAACTCGAATGGGTATGGCGTCATTTTGAAACCCGCAAAGTCTACCGCGCATCGATTACTGGTGTAGTTAGCCATCTTAGTAAAATGGCGCTCAAAGGCATGCAGGATGATAAAGTTAATACCGATGCTGGCAGCCTGCTGGATAACGAACCTCTCAGAAAATTACTCAATAAATTAATCGATTTTAAACGCATTGATCGAAATATTCGCAGTGGTGCACTTAACGCTCTGAGTGTCGATACCTCTTGTTATAACAATTCTCGCTCGGTGACTTTTTTCCAAGCCACACGCGATCTTGAGAACTGGACTCGTGCAAGGCGCAGCGGCGAACGTATGATGCTCAACACTGAGCACCTACTCGCCAGCTCAGCAATACCGATGGTTTTCCCCTCCATTAAACTTAACCAAGGCTATTATGGCGATGGTTCAGTCCACCAACTCGCGCCGCTTTCAAGCCCTATCCATTTGGGTGCCAACAAACTCTTTGTGATAAATTTAGACAATCCACATAAATACTCTGCGATGAAAGCAGAATACCATCCTAAAACAGCGACGATTGCAGGCCACCTGCTGGATACTATATTTTCCGATACCTTGAATAGCGATCTTGAGCGACTTGAAAGGATTAATCACACCTTAAGCCAGATCCCTGAATCTGGTCGTGTTAAAATTGCCCTGCAACCGATTAAAACGTTAGTGATAAAGCCCAGTGAAGATCTCAGTAAAATTGCAGCCCGCTTTTACGATGACATGCCATGGGCAGTAAAAACCTTACTCAGATTTATTGGTATAGATAGACAATCGGATTCGAGTATCGTTTCCTATTTATTATTTGAAAAAAACTATACCAGTGCACTTATAGACTTAGGTTATAAAGATGCCATGGAACAGATAGATTCAATTAAAGCGTTTTTTGGTTTAGAGAACATTAGAGACATATGAGACACAGTTTGAATTTTAACGCTAATAATTCAAACTTTAGTATGAGCCTGCTAATCGATTTAACATTGATAATTTTATTTACATCACTTATTATGTTTTACTAGATTATCTTAGCATTACGTAATTTTTTCAAAAAGGGAATCACCATGAAAAAAACTTCACTAGCACTTATCGTTGCAATGACTGCATTTGGTTCAATGACTGCAACTGCAGCTGAAGGCGAAGCCGCAGGTACAAGTGCTGGCGCAAGCACTGGCGCTATCGCTGCTGGTAGCATTGCTGCTGCTGCTGCCATTGCTGGCGCAGTTGTTGCATCTAATAGCTCAGATGGCAACCCAATTACCAACACAGGTACTGGCACTGGTACAACTACTGGTACTGGCAACTAAGCCATTATTAGCAAACTCCTAAACAGCCGCCTTATTGGCGGTTGTTTTTTTTAAAGCATTTACACAGCTAAACTCATCACTTAAAACTGTCAGTTTCCTTTTAAATTCGATATTTAATCCTATTGAGAATAAGCAACTCGGATGCGTATACATAAAAAAATACTATCATTCCTTACAATCTCGATTGTATTAATTAATACAACAGCTTGTAGCCAAAGGTTTAGTGCCCTTAATGATACCTTAAAACTGGCATTTATAGGTGACAATGATACTGTACTGTCAACACAGCAAGTTAATGACATTCCCTATGCCAGTATTTATGCCAAAATTGACGATGTACCACAGGCTTTCATTGTACTTGCCCTCGCAGAAGCTCCATTTACCTTAAATCAGCAACCGACACATGCAGTTAAAGAGCTAAAATGGCTCTCAGCCGATAAAGCCATGCTAGTCACAGTCGATGGCCGTTTGGTGAAGACGCATAATCTGTTAACGGGTAATTTAGTCGCTGTAGAAAGTCAACAAGACGACCCACTACTGTTAGGGCTACATTTAGACACTACGCCTAAAACGTGGACTCGCACCATTGATTGGCAGCCTGGTTACCACTTTGGCTATAAGGTCAGCTCACATTTCGATTTTATTGCTACAGAAACCATTCTTATCAATGAGACTCCGACTCAAGCGCTGCATTACCTTGAATCCGTTGTCGTCGATAATCTGAATATTCAGTATCAAAATGAATTTTGGCTCGCGCCAGAGACAGGACATGTGATTAAGAGCCGTCAAAAGATTGCTCCAAATCAGCCCTTTATTGAAATGACCTTACTCAAATCGTTTGCGTCTTAGTGGAGATATGATGAGATCTTATTTATTACTCTCAGTACTACTTGGCTGTGTTTTTAGTACCATCACTCAGGCTGAAACTCAGGTTTTAGTGACAACGTCATCAAGCCAAGATGCCCCCGTTCGGCTCCATTACCCTGCTGCGGTTCGGCTTGAACAAATAATACAAGACAGCTTACAACAGCTTCCAACACATAATAGTGACGATAAAGTCGTCCCCATTTATTGGTTAGGCGCGGCGCTGCTCGATGTTCAAAATACTGCAGTTTTAGAAGCAAAACGTAAAGAAGCCCTATCTCAGCTTGCGCAAATGGGTAAAGCTGCAGATGACAGCCTCTATATCGCCAAACTTGCGCAATTAGCGCAGTTTTTAAGACAAATAAAACTTGGCCAGCGTGTTATGCAACCATTAGATTTCGATCTCATTCGCATAACTGACTCATACAATCCACTCATTACAGGTCGCTTCGAACTGGTTTTACCTCCTCGTCCAACCACAATATCAGTTGTTGGTGCCGTCGCTAAAACAGGCAGTGTGGATTGGCAGTTCAATACCAGTAGCCAAGAATATCTAGCGAAGGTCCAACCATTAGAAAACGCTGACGATAGTTTTGTATGGATAATTCAGCCTGATGGTAAAGCACTAAAACAACCGATAGCGTATTGGAATGCTCAAACGCAAAATATTGCGCCTGGTGCCGTACTTTATGTTGGGTTTTCAGATTTAATAGAAGACTACAGCACATTGAACAACAATATTATTGAATTACTAAGGAATCGGGCTCTGTAATGAATCACCCTACCCACTCTAATCTTACCTTGTGTAAGCTTTCAGCCATTGCTCTTGCCCTGTTTCCTTTATTTCATGCCCAAGCCGATGAGTTGAGTTATCCGCCATTATTAGCATCACAGTCGGACTTTGGCGGGGTTGGCTTAATGCAAATGCCAACGGGGCGAATGGCCCCCGAGGGTGAATTTAATTTTGCAACTACCTATAACTCTGAGTACCAGCATTTTTCTGCCTCTGTACAACTCTTCCCTTGGTTTGAAACCACAGTCCGTTATACCCAAGTACAAGATCTACTCTACAGTGATGATCCTAGCTTCAGTGGTAATACCAAATACACAGATAAAGGCATCGATTTTAAAATCCGTTTATTAGAAGAAAGTTATTGGCTACCTGAAACGTCTTTTGGCGTACGCGATTTTGGTGGCACAGGGTTATTTGATGGCGAATTTATTGCCGCGACGAAACGCTTTGGGCCAGTAGATTTCACGCTAGGCGTCGGTTGGGGCTATATCGGTAATAGCGGTAATTTGACCTCTGATAAAAAAGATCTCAATAACAATTGCGACCGAGACACTTCTGTCGGTGGCAAAGGCGGAGAAGTCGATTATCAACGCTGGTTTAAGGGCTGCGCAGCTTTATATGGCGGTATTGAATATCAAACACCCTGGGAGCCACTGCGCGTTAAAGTAGAATACGATGGCAACGATTATCAATCTGACTTCCCAGTAGTACGCGGTGGCATAGATATGCCACAAGACAGTAAGTTCAACTATGGCTTACTTTACCGCGCAACAAGTTGGAGCGATTTCCACCTAAGTTATGAGCGAGGTAATACTTGGACATTAGGCGTTAGCTTACAAACAAATTTCAATGATTTGCGACAAATTAAACGTGATACTCCTGCAGATAAATATCAGCCGATCGCAGCAGTACCTATGTCGAGTAAAATACCTGGTAAACCATCTGACACAAAACAAAGACAAGATGAACCGCTAATAACCTCAGTCGAAAATGTTGAGCTTGCGATAACAGCGTCAGCGCAGCCTTCAACGAAGACGGATACACCAGCACTCGCAACTAATGCCATCAACGCACAAATGCTCAATCAAACGGATTGGAAAAAAGTGGCGGCAGATCTAAGTCGAATAGCGGGCTACGATAACCCTAAAATTTATCTTGATACCCATAGCGTCACCATAGTCGCCAATCAGCTTAAGTACATGGACCGTAAAGAGGCCCATCATAGAGCGGCGACGATACTGGCAAATAACACAGACAAGCAGATGATCACCGAGTATCGTCTGATTGAAACTCGTTATAACCAACCGATCACAGAGACACGTATCGACGCCGACAAATTTGCGCAAGTGGCCACTTACGGTTATATCAACGCCGATATGGCCGATAGCACAGAAGTCAGTATACCAAGGTCACCACAGGGCACATTAGTCACTCAAACCGATGTGGACTGGCTAGATAAACTCAGTTTTGATGTATCACCGACTATGGTGCAATCCTTCGGCGGTTCTGAAGGTTTCTACATGTTCAACATAGGCGCGACGGGGAGCTCGGCCTATCGCTTTAATGACAATTTAGAACTTTCAGGCTCGCTTTATCTTAACCTCTTGGATAACTATGATAAGTTTTTATACGATGTCCCGCCTGATGGTACCGACTTAAAACGAGTCAGAACACTCATCCGCCAATATGTCCAAGACTCCCCAGTTAGAGCGACTAACTTGCAACTCACTTGGATGGACAACCTGAGCGATAACATTTATTACCAAGCCTATGGCGGCTATTTGGAAATGATGTATGGCGGTATAGGCAGTGAATTCCTCTATCGACCGCTCAATAGTCAATGGGCCTTCGGTCTTGATGTTAATTATGCTAAGCAGCGCGATCCTGACAGCATGTTCGGTTTCTTCGAAGATGAACAGCAATTTGATCCTATAACTGGGAGTCATTATCGAGTACAAACGGGCGTAGTGACAGGACATGCTACGGCGTATTATCAGCCAACGTGGTTCCCAAATACGTTGCTAAAAGTCAGCGCAGGCCAATACCTTAGCGACGATAAAGGCGTGACTGTCGATTTCTCTAAACAGTTTGACAGTGGCGTGATTGTCGGTGCCTTTGCGACTAAAACAAATCTCTCGGCGGAAGAATATGGCGAGGGTAGCTTTACTAAAGGCTTCTATATCTCGATTCCGTTCGATTTAATGACAATTAAACCGACGCAAAGTCGTGGTTTCCTTTCTTGGATGCCATTAACTCGAGACGGTGGCCAAATGCTCGGTCGTAAGTACAATTTGTTTGATGTAACAGATGCTCGCGCACCTTGGTATACCAAACCAATAGCTGAATCCGCGAAATAGTTTATAAATCATTTAAATAAAAAAACGGGCAAGAGATTTTATTCTCTTGCCCGTTTTTTTAACAAACAACCTATTGAAACATTTAACTTATAAATACCTAGCAAGATTCTTACACTATGGGTGATTTGACGGCGTGGGGAGCTGAGCGTAAATATTGTGGCGGCGCTTTAACCGTCGCGCCCAGTGTCGCTGCCGCATGCCAAGGCCAATGTGGGTTATAAAGCATGGTACGCGCTAACGCGATAGCATCAGCCTGCCCTTGAGCCAAAATCGCTTCGGCTTTATTCGCATCGGTTATCAATCCAACGGCAATCACCGGCATATTCACCTCAGCTTTAATCGCTTTGGCAAAAGGCACTTGAAAGTGCTCCGCTACAGGGATTTGTTGCAGTGGACTCAAACCGCCGGTGCTTACATGAATAAAATCACACCCTCGGGCATCTAATTCCTTTGCCAACACGATACTTTGTACTAAATCCCAACCCCCCTCGACCCAATCCGTTGCTGAAATGCGTACGCCAAGCGCCATTTTAGGTGATATCACGGCTTTCACCGCATCAAATACCGTCAACAATAAACGCAATCGATTCTCTAAGCTGCCACCATATTCATCTAGGCGTTGGTTTGATAAGGGAGATAGAAATTGATGCAATAAATAACCATGGGCAGCATGTAACTCAATCGCATCAAGCCCTAAGCGCTCAGCTCGTTGCGCTGAACTCACAAAAGCCGCAATAAGCTCATCGATGTCATCAGATGTCATCGCACTAGGTAACGCTGTACCATCATTAAAAGCCTGAGCGGAAGGCGCTATTGTCTGCCAACCACTAGTTTCATCAGGTGCAATGCTGCCACCGCCCTCCCAAGGCTTTCGAGTTGATGCTTTACGACCCGCATGGGCAAGTTGTATCGCCATCGGCATAGATGAGTATTGACGAACGGACTTAAGGACATTCGCTAGCGCAGCTTCTGTTTTATCATCCCATAATCCCAAATCAGCATAAGAAATTCGGCCATTGGGCAAAACAGCGGTGGCCTCTAAAATAAGCATTCCCGCACCCGATAACGCCATACTGCCTAAATGAATCATATGCCAATCAGTTGCCTGTCCGTTTATAGCCGAATACTGGCACATAGGGGCAATAATAATACGGTTAGCTAACTCAAGCTGACCTAACATTAAAGGCGAAAATAATAAGCTCATCGTCATTCCTTTTTATACACATAGTGAGTGATTTTATAGTGGTGTGCAGGCGGCGCTATCTCTCTCCGATAAAATTGGCATGGCACTTAATGGCCAATCAATAGCAAAGTCGCTGCTATTCCAAGCTAAAATACATTCATCTTCAGGATCATAATATTGAGTACATTGATAGATAACATCGGCATAATCACTGAGCACATAAAACCCGTGAGCAAAGCCTGGAGGGATCCACATTTGTAAATGGTTCTCTGCCGACAACACGCGCCCCACCCATTGACCATAGGTTGCTGAGCAGATACGTATATCTACGGCAACATCAAAAATGCTACCAGCACAGACTCGTACCAATTTACCCTGTGGTTTTCGTTGCTGGAAATGTAAACCACGCAGGACATTACGTTGCGAGCGACTATGATTTTGCTGCACGAATATAGGCAGCTCAAATCCTTTAGCCGTAAAACAAGCATCAAAATAAGATTGCCTGAACGTCTCCATAAAGAACACTCGTTCGTCCCCAAACACTTTAGGTTCAAACACCAGCACTTCGGCCAACTCAGTTTCACTACATTTCATCAAATACCTGCTTATCAAGCCTCACCGGCTAAAAAAGATTCCGCAATCATCAGTGCTTGCGCCAATCCTTTGGGCGACGCTTACTCAGCATATTATAATTTAAGCCCCCAATGACTACCATCGCCAAGTCATGCTTGAAATAGCGATAAATAATGAGGTGTGCAAATAATCAAAACATCGCGAATATTAGCCAGCATCAAGGTGACATATGGATAATAAATATCGGTTTATCGTATATTGGAAGGAGTTGCTTACATACAACTTGCATGATGGAATGCTTTCTAGACGTAAAATACAAAAAATATTCAAAAAAAAGCCAAATCAATCCTGATTTGGCTTTTGAAATAAAAACAAAACTAAGAAAACAAAGTAACCACTTTCTTTTTAGCTTCAACTAGCGGTAACGATTTCTTTTGTAACCATACAAGATCACAAATACCATCTGTCGGATTAAAACCTGTTGGCGCGGTTAGCAGAATATCGCGGATCCACTCATGGTTGAACTCATGACAAGCTTTATCTAAGCCATTTAGAATAATATCGAGCTCATTCCAAGGCAGGCACAATTCATTGGCCGTCATAATACGCTCATGCTCAGTACCAGTAACATCATCACCAATCAGTAATTCTTCATATAGCTTTTCGCCAGGACGTAGGCCACTAAATTCAATTGCGATATCGCCATCAGGATTTTTTTCATCTTTAACTTCAAATCCACTTAGGCGGATCATCTTCGCCGCTAAATCAACTATTTTGACTGATTTCCCCATATCCAGCACAAACACATCACCGCCCTTTCCCATAGCACCCGCCTGAATGACTAACTGAGAAGCCTCTGGAATGGTCATAAAGAAACGAGTGATCTCAGGATGTGTTACCGTCACAGGCCCACCGTTAGCGATTTGACTCCTGAATAAAGGCACAACTGAACCAGAAGATCCTAGTACGTTACCAAAACGCACCATACAAAAACGCGTGTTATGATCTAACTTCGATAACGCTTGCAGAACCAACTCAGCCATACGCTTAGTGGTCCCCATAATATTGGTCGGTCTTACCGCTTTATCGGTTGAAATGAGGACAAAGGTCTCAACATTAGCAGCTATTGCCGCTCGAGCGGTATATAAGGTGCCAAACACATTATTGCGAACACCTTCAACCACATTGTGCTCAACTAACGGAACATGTTTGTACGCGGCGGCATGATAAAGCGTCTGCACACTGAAAGCCTTCATCACGGCTTCGATACGATTTGCGCGTTGAACAGAGCCCATCATGGGAAAAATTTCAACATCCAAACCTAAATCATGCGCCGTAGCGCGTAATTCGCGTTCTATGGCATATAAACCATATTCCGATAGCTCAAATAGGATTAATTTTTTAGGACGTTGCTTGAGGATTTGCCGACAAAGTTCAGAACCAATTGAGCCGCCAGCACCGGTTACCATCACCACTTTATTACGAATATTCGCACTTAGAAGGTCGCTTCGCGGATTAACCGCATCTCGACCTAATAAATCATCAATTTCGACTTCTTTAATGTCACTATATAATTTTGTGCCATTAACCAAATCAGCCATCGAGGGTAAGGTTAATACTTGAACGGCTAAGGGCTCAAGTTGTAATAAAATCTCTTGTCGACGAGATCGCGATGCACTAGGCATTGCCAACAACACCTTAGTAGCCGTTTTTTGTGAGATAAGCTTTTTTATAATAGAAGGCGAATGAACATGCACCCCTTGAATAACCGTGCCATGTAAGGTCATATCATCATCAACAAATGCGAAGGGATAATATTCATGACTCTGAGCTAACGAAGTAACTAATTGGCGCCCACTTACACCGGCGCCATAAATAATCACAGGTTCACCAATACGCTTCATACCTGAGCCCGCAAATGAGCGAACCATGGCACGTGTCCCCCCCACAAAAACTAACGAAAACGCAGCGTAGATAATCGGTACTGTGCGGGGTAATTGCGCCTCAGAATAATAGGCAACGATAACTAACGCAATTGTTGAAGCAACCACACCAAGCAGAATAGCGGTAAGCGCTTGTAGACCCATATAACGTAACACTGCACGATATAAGCCCAACTTAGCAAATCCCACAATACTCAACGGAACAACAGCGATGAGCAATGCCCAATAGGCACCATTAGTGAGCACATTGATATCATCAACGCGTACGAATAATGCCGCCCAAAAAGCAAAGCAAAGGAACACCGAATCAACAACAACGCTGACCACACGTTTGTGGGAACGCTTTAAACGAAATAAACACTGCAAAAACTCCATTTTTCGCTCCAAATAAACAACATTCATAATTTAGCCAAAAAGTTTAGCAATCCGATACTGAATAGTCTCAACATGCAAGGTTGGGGATTATAGCACCATGGTTGACTTGAGTAGCAATCCTATCGAGCGATTTGCAGTGAAAGGGGGACTTTAAGCAACAAACAGAATAAATTAAAGCTTTTAGTGGCCGCGTTACCGTAAGCTAAAGAGAGCTCATTGGTATTGGGAAACGCCGATGGCAATGAGCAACAAGCAGCACTGAGACCTTGCTTTTCGAATACCCGATATCAATGAGACATATCCATTTCTAATGATGTAAAGCAAATGAATACACACGCGCTACATTCACAATAGAATAGACTATTTTACCGCATCACCCGAGCCACTGCCTGTTACCGTCATTAAGATATACTTGAAATAGTTTTTAATATTCAACGTATCTATCATCTGCTTATCTGTCTCGGCTAAGAGCTTAGGCGTAGACATATCAATATTCTGAACTTGTGCTAACCCAGTTACTCCAGGAAGAACATCATAAACACCCAAAGCATCACGCTCTTTAATTAACTCTTCTTGGTTAAACAGATTTGGGCGAGGACCAACCAAGCTCATATCACCTTTGACGACATTAATTAGTTGAGGAAGTTCATCAATTTTAGTTTTACGTAAAAAATTACCCAATTTTGTAATTGAAGCATTACTCGCTAAATGACTTGCTACAGACTTAGTCTCTACTGACATAGTTCGAAACTTAATCAGTTTAAAAGGTTTTTTATATTTCCCAACACGTGTTTGAATGAAAATAGGTGAGCCTGTATCGAACATACCAATAATAGTGACAATAAGTAAAATAGGCCAAAGTAACAACAAGCCAAAGAGCGCAGCTAAAAAATCTAATACACGAATCATTTTTTATTCTCTAGAAGTAAAGCCATTGCTTGCTCCATGGTATAAGGAGGAGTCCACCCTAATACTTCATGAGCATTAGAGGAATCAACCTGTAAGTTACCTAATAACTGTTCCGCCATTACCGATTTTCCTGCTAATCGAGCGACCAATCTCATAAGACTAACAGGAACAGGTAGTTGAATTAACTTTTTATTTAGGCCTTTAGCTATCGCATTAGTGAACTCATTAATAGAAACAGTTTCACCATCAGAAGCTAAAAAAGTATGACCTGCAGCAGAAGGATGATTAGCACAAGTGATTAGTAAGTCTGCCAAATTCTGAACCGCGATAAAATCACGTTTATTATCCGTTAAGCCAAAAGGGAAAAATGATAACTTGTTAACTAGCTTGGTTAGCATTCCAAAGTTACCTGGTGCATTAGCGCCATAAACTAACGTTGGCCGAACAATAACCAACTCAAGCCCTGTGTCAGCAGCAATTTTTTTAAGTCCTACTTCGGCATCATACTTAGATTTCGAATAAGCATTTTGCGGATTCGCTTTATCGAATGCAGAGAAAGAATTATTTAATGTTGCGGTACCATTTACGCCAATAGAACTAACATAGACGAACCGCTTGACACCAGCTTTTGCAGCTTCGTTAGCTAGATGGAATGCCCCATGAGTATTGACATTAAGATAATCAGAAGCAGAAACATCTTTAACATGAGCTATGCCAGCCAAGTGAATAACTGTTTTAACATTGTCGAATGCACCTTTCCAATTGGTCTTCCCATCAAGTTGACTAATTGGAAATATATTAGAACATGAATAAGTCACAGGAACTACAGTTCTAACTACATAGCGAAATGAAAAACCTTTTGCACTTAAATGTTCTTTAAGGTGATGGCCAATGTAACCACTGGTTCCTGTTAGCAATATCATATACTATCTTCTTGAAAATTTATAAATAAGAGACAAAGCAAATTTAGGTAATACTCTAGGAATAGAACGTTTAAAAAAAACAAGGATACATATTGGCACACTAAATAACTTAGAATTCATCTTATGCTTAGTCATAATCCATTCACTTTTAATGTAACTAAAACCAGACCTTCGAGTAATCATAGCAGAACCCGTTCTAGCCAGAACTAATGAAGCATCTATATTAGCAACCTTATAATCTAAAGAAAGTAACCTAAGCCATAAATACCAATCTTCCATCCAAGGCAAATCAATATAACTTCCGACCGCAATAATTGAACTTCGCTTATACATGACAGTCATATGGTTGAAAGGATTGCGCCAAACTAAATCAGATAAGATTGCAGAATGTGAAGAGTAAACTTTTCGCTCACAAATCACTTGCATTGTAACGGGGTCTATTTCAATAATATTACTGCCACAAACGTCCAAAAAAGGATCATTTTTGAATGCTGATATTTGTTGTTCAAAACGAAAAGGCAAACATATATCGTCCGTATCCATTCTAGCCACTAGCTCATACTTACATTTTAGCAACCCGTAATTCAATGCATTTCCTAGTCCGACATTAAACTCGATCGGATACTCTAAAATAGGCAGCTTACTTTTCCAAAACATAACAACATCAAACAATTCGTTAGAAATTGGACCATCAAAAACAATTACTATTTCACTCGCCATTAATGTCTGATTAAAAACACTTTCTAGACACTTATCCAAATAAGCAGGATTTTCGTTATTATAGAGTGACATTAACACTGAGAAACACATAAATCACCAAAGGTAATGAAAGAAAATATTACAAGAAAACACTAACTAATAATTATAATATTTTTCAACTGCTTCTATATTTACCCACTTTTTTACTTATACCATGCTTTAAACCTTTTAGCATATACTGACGCCTTTCTTCACTATCTTTAACCAAAAAACCAAAAACTATAAACTTTATTCCGTAACCGACGAAATTCCTTAACTTCCAATAAAAAGGGACATATTGACGAGGAGATAAAGAGAAGTAATTTCTAAATTGATAATACATCCTTATAGGACTTGATACGCGTAAAGTTAAAGGTCCTATTTTTTTCCTAGCATCGCCTACAGTATGAACCATTGAACTATTTTTTGAAACGTAAATTTTGTACCCTTTAGATATAGCTCTCCAACACCACTCATGGTCTACTCCATCTATAAAAAGTTCCTCTTCCATTAAACCAACTTCGAGTAGCGCAATCTTATTAATTACTTTGCCAGAAGCGATAATTTCTCTTTTAACTTCATAACAAGAATGATAGTTTATATTTTTCATATAACCAGCTAAAGAAAAGTTCACCTTACCGCTAAATGAGTCAATAATAGTCGGCCCCATAGCGGCTAATTCACTACCAGCTAAGTCAATAAGAACACTAAAATCTCTGTATAATGACTCAAGTAATAGAGAATCCAATATAGAGTCCTGATCGAATAAAACAACTGCGTTACTATTATCATTTAAAATTGAAACTTCAAGCCCTACATTTTGCGCTGTAGCGATGCCTAAGTTTTCGTTCAGATTTATATATTTAACTTTCGAACATTCCTCTATGAAAAAGTTCTGATTAGAATCAGAGTTATCTACATAAATAATTTTATCAACAACCGAGCAAGAAATAATCTTATCTAAGTTAGACAAAATTAGGGGCTCGCAGGGATTGTAAAGAACAATAACTACATCTAACAAGACTCACCTCTAGTATATTTATAAGTAAATAGGAAAATTAGTAGCAGAACAATAAATATTTTACTGACTGTACTGTTTGTATTGAATAATTACGCATGAGAAAAATAGTCAAACAAGAAAAGTTATTACCTTACTTGAATTTTTAATAAAATAAAAACCTAGCAATGCAAACATTAAAAACATACTGATTAGTGATTACCTATAAACTACAAACACCCCAAACCATTATTACATGAATATTTTCACTAAACCATTTGTTGTAAGAGCGTGAAATTTTTAAAAGACAAAGTTTAGCCATACAAAAACGAGTATTGAAGCTAAAAAATAGCTCAGTAAATCATTGGTTAGTTTTTTACTACGCCTGAAACTTGAAATTAAACACTCACACTATCCATACCGGAATTGCTGTAAACTGAACGCCGTCTATTTGTCAATCTGAAAATAACAAAAAACGAAATTGCATAATAAATCCAATTGGACCATGAAAAAGTATATGCAAAAAAACTTAAAAATAATGAACAAGAAAAAAAAGAAAAGAAGCCAAGCAGACATCCATTAAGCTTATATCTTGCCTCATAAATTATGGAAAACAAAAAACCAAGCAGAGTATTAAATAACACAACGAACTCTACCCCACCAAACAAATGTAAATTTTTTAAATAAGAATAAGTGTTAAAACTTCCATCTACCGCAACTTCAGATAGTCCTACATTATCTGTAAAAAACTTTGCAAAAGGACCTAATATAAGTGACAAGTCATAAGTTGGAGTTAAATCAATCACATACCTATTAAATGTATCTAAATTCTTAGCGAAATAATCAAGAAAAACAAAAAGCAAATCAAAAATAGAACTTGATGTGTAAAACTGAGCAGATACAAATATAAAAATTGAAAAAACAATAGAAAATGAATAAAACACAACCTTAATTGGCACGCCATCATAAGTCAATTGATCTTTTAAAATCAACAAAGTTATAATAAAACATATAATAGCAGAGCGTTCCAACTTCGAAAGTGCACACAAGAAGGTTAATAAAACTAAGTATGTTATCGATGATACAACTTTGTGCTTATGGATAATGCTATATACGAACCAAGATTGTAAAAAAATAGCCATATGTGGAAAAAAATAGAATTTGCCAGGATTTGCTATATGTTCCATTCTTACATTTATAAGAAAAGAATCATAAACACCATTAAGTCCGTTATTAACTCCAATGTATAAATGAGCAAAAATAACAAAGACAGTAAAAAATCTAACTTTACCATCTAAAATATCAAAGCATGGCTTACTTCTATAATCAAAATTAGGAACTACTTTTACCTTATAGTGACGCCTAAATAAAAAACATAAGAGAGATACAGTTATAAAACCAAAAAGAAAAGCCCACAAACCTAAAAAAATCTCTAATCTTGAATAATCGGACAACTCAGAGTAATAAGTATCTTGAAAAAAAACATAGACTAGATACTGGAATGATAAAACACCAATAAACAACACAATAGGATGCGTTAATTTTTTGTACAAAAAGTAGTAAGCAAATGGGAAGAGAAATATTGAACATGATAAAGCATAAAAAACTGAACTAGTATCCATAGTAAGTCAATTTAATCCTTTCCAAACTTTGAGAAACACTAAAAATTCTGATAGCTATTAGCATAAATGAAGCGTCTGCTACCGACAGTATATTTAATTCTTAAAATAGAAATTGAACCATATACTCTCCCCCCCACATTAATCCTTATCAATTCCAGAAACTTTAAGATAGGTTCGTGAATCACGATTAGACAGTCGCGGGGGGAGTTATTCGATTCTAGGCTTACAGTATAAACATTTACTTCTAACTTATAGCATGAGTCATACTCTAAAATACTGGGATGAAATACCAACTATCTGATAACTTATAACTAGTGCCAAAAGCATTTGGCCGTAAAAACATTTAACGCTTCAACATAAATGCAGTATCATTTTGGTATTGATATATTACTTAGGATTATTTTCATATAATTTTCGATATCGAATATTTCTTTATCAAATGGACCACCAGAAAAGATTACTTATTTTTATGTCCTTGTTGGACATTGTTGATTAAATCATTTCATAAAACGTAATTATTCCAAGGCTTCTGGCCGATTAAGCAACTTGCTGGCGAACAAGCATACCCAGTCTAATGACTTTGTTCATCGCCTTGACACCGGCCAATGCCTTTGCAACTTGCGCCATGTGCGGCGTTTTTCGCTGTCGTGCTTACGTGTTTTCCATTCGCCTTCACAAAACACTTTCAGGCCCGTGGCATCGACAACAACATGTGTTATCGGTCCGCGAATGGGGTTGCGGTACTGAACATTGACTGTCTTAGCGCGTTTACTGATAGAGGTGTAATCAGGTGATGTTAGTGGAACATTCATCAATGTAAATAATGAGTTGAGAAAGCCTTCTAGCGCACACAACGATAAATTAAATATGCCTTTGACCATCAACGCGGTTTCAATCGCCACATCACTATAGCTAAACCCGCGACCACGCCCGCCATGATGCTCATGGCAGTACCACGTTTTTACTGCAACTTCATCCACCCAGAAGATGAGTCAGGAGATCTGATCACGGCAACGCCAATTAGTTCACGGATTTATTCAACAACGCCAGTCAAAGGCAATCTAAGTGCTTTACATCAGCGAGTAAAGCTCAGTCTGAGGAAGTAGAAAACGTTACTCAAATCGAGGCGCTGTGTGGTTAAACAGAATATAGTGAGTACCAAACCATAGCGGCGCCAAAGGAGCTGATTCATGCTAAATGGCCGACAATACAAACATTTGGCAAAGTCATTAGCTATCGGGTACACAAAGGTTAAGGAAAGCTTCTGACACGTTACTAGATCAGTTCCGCCATATTCTCGTCAGAGGAATTAGCTGACGTTGCTCGTGGTCATTGACCGGTTGAAAATCAGCTTCACTTGGACTGGATCAGACGATAAATGAGGATGCTTGCCAGATATCTCGAGGTGATGGTGCAGATAATCTAGCAAGAATGCGGCAGGCTACAGTCAATATACTGAAAAAAGAACCAAGCAAATTAAGTCTGCGCCGCAAGAGCTGCCTAGCCGCAATGAATTCATCGTTTTAAGATAAGATAATAAATCCTCAAGCTCTTGCTATGGCCCGTTCATCAACAAAAAAAATGAACCTCTTTTGGTTAAAGCTCAAATATATTCTGACAATTAGTAATGTGATACTTGGATTTACCCGTCTTGTACCAACTCCTACAAGCTATTCACCAGGGGTGATACATCAAAGCAGAAAGTTTCAAACTTAGGCAAAACGCCTATAAAGTCCAATTATTTTAGAAGGCCACTGCCATAGGCTTTTATTACAAGGAGCAATTCTAGTATAAAAATAATTTTTATCCGAAATTAATGAATTTAGTCCTCTCAATAAAAACGAGTTTACTGATGAAAGACCTTATTAAATACAGCCCTCAAAAATAGATCCGGATACTTCCATGAATTAATAAACCTTTGCTTTTTGCTCATCACTTTAAAATATAAAACTAACCGCCTCTCATAGTAATTAATCTTTGATCGCGTAAGCAATTCATTGTAAAAAATTAAAAAATCATTCCTTAATACCGGATTCATTGAACCAGCGGCACTAATGCCAGACATACCATACTTTATAACTTTTCGCTTAAGGAGCACGATATTTATCCCTGTAGAAAGTAATTTAACATAAAATGGGTAATCTTCAAGGAGCCTGTAAGTCTCATCGAAATATCCCACATTATCAAACAGCTCTCGCCTATAATACGTTGACGCACCCGAAATGATGTTTCCAACCAGCATTTCCCTCAGTAATAATTTTGAATTATTAAACAGAGCATAATCTCTATTACTAGGGAGTGACTGACATTCGATTGAGTTTAAAATAGGCACCCTCAACCCTGTAATAATATAGGCATCTACTCTATCAAACTCCGCTGCAATATCATTGAGAACATTATAATCATAAAACTCATCATCTGCAGACAATGGAATAATAATGTCTCCGCTTGACTTTTTGATGGCGTTGTTAAATGACGCTACAGTTCCAATATTGTGCTGATTAACGATTATTTGGTAATCTAAACCTGTATCCTTCAAAAGAGAACTAACATAATCAAAATCAAAGTCATCAGTTCCATCATCAATAATCAAATATTCAATTTTATATTTTTGGTCAACAACTTGATTAACAACCGATGCAATCGCTTTATTTAACAGTCGCCAATTTTTATAAGTGAGAGTGATAATTGTAATCTTAGAAACATTCATCATTTAGCAAACCGCTTAACCGCTTGAAAAACAACCAAAAAATAGATTAGATAATTTATTGCATAGGCCATATTGGCTCCGACCACACCATGAATATTGACTAGCCCATATGTCAAGACTACAAAGCTAAAGGTAAACACTATCTCTGTAACAATAAACCATTTAGTGGCGCCACGAGAAAGCATTGGGTATGCATAAAGCCAAGCGGCAATTTTAATCACATCACCGGTTAATTGTATGGCAAACAATTCACGGGCACTGCGAAATGCTTCGGTAAATAATAGCGAAATTGCCACATCACGCAATAAATAGACACCAAATGCCATAGCCGTAACAATGGGGATGATAATACGTGCGGTTTTATGAATTTCACCAACAATGGCATCAACACCAACTAACGACGCTAAGCGAGGTAAATAATAAGTGCCCAATGCCATAGTGATGACACTCAAATAAACTTCAGATATTTTCCATACCGCCTGCCACTGACCAGTAGCATCCCAACCCACTTGAGCAATTAAAATATTACGCACAAAAATTAGCGATATAGGCACGGTTAAGGCGCTGGTAATCGCCATTAGCATATAGCCGCCAATTTGTTTGCGTGCTTTTGGCTCTACCGCTCCCCACCAATAACAAAGCTTAAACCAAGGTTGGCGCAGATTAGCGATTAACATCACCGCACCGATTAAGGCCGATTGCACTGCCGCAGCTAAGAGTGCGCCCTGAATATTGTGCAACACGATCATAGCTAACATTACGCCGCCAGAAACTAACGCTGACACCGTACCAAGAGCTACATAACGACGATATAACTGTTGACCATTGATGACTGAATTACAAAGTGTGCCTATTGCTGAAAGTGGTAGAACGCATACGGTTGCCATTACTACCCAAGTTAATTCTGCATCTTCGAATAGCCAAGTGGCGATATGTGGAGCTAATAACAAACCACTCGGAATGGTTATCGCTGATATAATTAACACCCATTGCAATGAAGCACGCCACCAAGGCACACAAGCCTCAAAACCTTGTGCTTTATTTTCAGCGGTAAACCTGACGATACCACTGCCTACTGGAGCGTTAATAATCCCATTAAGGCTACCAACCATACTTTGAACTTGACCCAGCATGGCCAAACCGGTTGGGCCAGTGTAAATAGCCACCACCTTGGCAATGACAAACCCCATTGCCATTTTGAGTAAAGTTAATACCCCTGTCATGGCGGTGACTTTTAACAAACGTTTCATGCATTAAAACCATTTAGCGCTGTTATCACTTGCTTAATAGCTTCATCACTCATAGTTGGATCTAACGGGATAGATAGAACCTGTTGATGAATTAGTTCCGTCAGTGGCAGTTGCATCTCCGAGTAGTTTATATAAGCCTGCTGTTTATGTGGAGGAATGGGATAATGAATTAAGGTTTGGATTCCTTTGCCAGCTAAATGCTGTTGCAATGCCTCACGCTGCTCACAACGTACCACAAATAAGTGCCAAACGTGGGCCTTGTAATGGTTAATAGTTAATGGTGAGTCATTAGTTATTAGTTGTGAATTGTTAGTGGTGAATGTAGCGGCATCAAGTGGTAATACGATACGCGGGTTGTTAATACCTTCGCAATACATAGCTGCAATGTGTTGACGACGGGCAGTTTCAGCCTCTAAATGGCGCAATTTAACCCGCAGCATAGCGGCTTGTATTTCATCTAAACGGCTATTTACGCCTTGGTATAAGTTTTCATACTTTTTGTGCGAGCCATAATTACGTAGGGCTTTCAATGTTTGGGCCAATTCATCGTCATTAGTGGTAATAGCACCAGCATCCCCCAACGCCCCTAGATTTTTGCCTGGATAAAAGCTAAATCCTGCAGCATGCCCCCAATTACCTGCACGCTTACCATTAATTTCAGCACCATGTGATTGGGCACAATCTTCCAGTACTAATAAGTCAAACTCTGCTGCAAGCGCCATAATTTCAGGCATAGGAGAAATTTGACCATATAAATGCACAGGTAAAATGGCTTTAGTTTTAGATGTAATCGCTGCACGTACGATAGAAGGTTCTAAATTAAATGTTGCTGGGTTGGGCTCAACCAATACAGGCACCAGATCATTTTCTGTAATAGCGAGTACTGAAGCGATGTAAGTATTGGCTTGGACGATGACTTCATCACCAGCTTTGAGTTTGCCTAATTCTTTCCATGCACGCAAAGTCAGAATTAACGCATCTAACCCATTGGCAACACCTATTGCATGTTTAGTACCGCAATACACTGCAAATTCGGTTTCAAATTGGGTGAGCTCGTTGCCCATAATATACCAGCCGGAGTCTATGACGCGCGCGCAGGCATCTTTTAGTTCTTGCTGATATTGGTTGTTAATAGCTTTTAAATCTAAAAAATTAACTGTCATTTTATTTCTCATGAAATTCATTTAGCCAAGCTGAAACAACATCTGCCGGATAACCACGATGAAAGCGATATCGCCAAGGATAACCCTTCAGTTTTGGATTATTATGCATTCTTAGAATATTAGCATCACAAATTATTTTTGATGGATTACCATTAGCTAATTTACCTTCTGGTATATTTTCCTTAACAACTGAACCAGCTCCAACTACGCTATCTTTGCCAATAACAACACCAGGTAAAACGAGTACTTTTGCAGCTAAAACTGCAAAATCGTTTATAGTGACACCTATTAAGTTTGTACTTGGAGGTATGGGATCGTTCGTAAGTAATACTTCAGGAAAGAGCCAAACATAATTGCCTACTTTTGACATTTTACCTATATGCACATCAGCATGACATTTTGTGAAATTACCAATAACACAATCACCTTGAATATCTGAACGATTACCAAACTGACATCCATTGCCTACTATCGAGTTTTCTCTAACACAGACATAGTGGCCAGTATTTAGCGAGTCGCCAATTTGTGAGCCCGCATAGAAAACATTATGACTTCTAATGGTGCAATTTTTACCAAATCTTAATTCTTTTTTCTCCGCCAATGTAGAAGGTAAACCCAACTCACAGTAAGCTCCCACACTACAACCAGAACTCAAATAAACATTATCATGAACTATTGTATAAGGTCCAATTTCCACATTATTTTCAATTATGGCAAGAGGAGAAATAATTGCTGAATCATGAATTAACGAAGTTATCATGCTGTACTACCTGCATCAACAGTAAGTGTTGTACCTGTAATAGAACTAGCACTTTCTGAAAGAAGAAATATTGCAGCAGAGGCAGCATCTTCAACTCTTGCTAACCTTCCTAATGGACTACGTCTTTTAATTGACTGTAATTTTTCACCTTGCAAACCAGAAGTCATTGCAGTTTCCATATAACCAGGCGCAAGGGTATTAACCGTAATATTTGCTTTACCAACTTCTCTTGCTAGTGATTTTGTAAAACCAGAAAGAGCTGATTTTGATGCGCCATAAACACTCAACCCATTAAAACCTGTACTACCTATAATTGAACCGACATTGATAATGCGACCACATTGATTTAATAACATAGAACGAGTAACATATTTTGTTAAAAAAATTGGAGAGGTTATATTTGTAGTAATAAGTTGATTAATATCATTTTCGTGCATTGTTGCTAAAACGCCGTCATGTCCAACAGCTGCATTATTTACTAATCCATATGGACGCCCGTGTTCTTTAACTAATCTTTTAACTAAATCAGAAATACCTTTAGTATTAGAAAAATCATAATCATAAAAAAAGGCCTGCTCAGGATAATCTACCTTCAACTGACTAAATTCTCCAACACTACGACTAATACCAACAACTTTATAACTATTCGCAATCAACTTTTTTGAGATAGCCAATCCCAACCCTTTACTTGCACCTGTAACTATAACCAGTTTCATGAAACTTTACCCCTCATGATTTTTCCAGCAGAGTTTTTTTCTACTTCATCAACAAATTGGATAAATGCAGGCACTTTAAAAGGCTCTAGTTGCATATAGCAAAAAGACTGTAGTTCTTTTTTGATAGAAGCTTTATCTACACTTGTATCTTTAAGAACAATATCACAAGCAACCAACATACCCATCATCGAATTCTTTTTACCAAATACATGACATTCAGATATCGCATCATGCTTTAAAATTACACGTTCTATCTCTTCTGGTATAACTTTGTTTCCTCCAACATTGATCGTGCCACTTTCACGGCCCATAAATAAAACTCGGTCATTTACAATAGTGACCAAATCGCCCGTATTCATGTACCCTTCTACATCTAACTCTAATGACCCGCTAATCATTATATCCGATGTATTTTTAGATTTAATCCAAAGCGTACCATCATTGATTTTTAGGTTTGTTCCTAATAAAAATTTTTCATTTAAAAATGTTACAGGAAAACCCTCTTTAATATCTTTTACGCTAAATCCAATGCCAGCTTCAGTTGAGGCATATATATGAGTTATTTTTGCTTGTGGATACATATTATTTAGACTATTTAGAATAGTTTGGTCAGCAATCTCACCACCTAAAGTTATCCTAGAAAAATTTATTAATGAACTTTTATGATTCATTAATAACTTTCGAAAAAAAGAAGGTGTAGAAGATAGACAGTTCACACTACTATTTATTAATAACTCTATGATTTCAGCAATAGTATTGCCCGACTCTAAAACAGATAATTTCGAACCAGATAAAACTGATTGAAAATACACTTGCAATCCAGCAAAACGATTAACATCATAAACTAAAGCCCAATTATAATTTTGACCCTTAACGATATCTCTTTTAGCAGTTCCAATAAGTTTTCCAAGCTCGTAAGATACCAACTTGGGCGTTCCCGTTGTGCCCGATGTAGCGAGTATCCATTTACGTTTAGTATTATCTGAAACTTGCTCTGATATTTTAGTTACTTCAACACCAGTTTCACTGAAATTAAAATAAAAATTTGACTGGGTTTTAATAAAAAAATCTTGCTCTACTGCTTCTTGCAAACCATCAGGTAAAATTAATAAACTTTTGGCCAAAAACGAAACAGCAGGTAAAAATTTTGCAGCCAACTCACGACTTTCAAACTTGACAGCGATATTGTTACCCATATAGCTACAGTATTCGTCTAGAAAACGGTTAGAAATCTCTACTATTTCTGAATAAGTAATTATAGTTGATGAATTAACTAAAAAATGTCTATCGCCAGGCACGATTCTTAAAAAGTCTAAAATAGTTTCTTGTTTTTTATTTAGAATACTTTCCATAAATACCTACAAAGTCGCCAAAAGTTTGAGGGTAAACAGCATCTTCCATTAATTGAAATGGGTCATAATCAAGCTCTTCCTCTAATAAAGCGACTAAAATTGCAAAACCTAATGAATTTAACTCAGTTTCCAATAAAACTGTATCATCACTTAATATATCATAAGACTTTGCTACGCTCGTTTGAGCCAGAGCTTCATTAAACTTTTCTAAAATTACTTTTCTTAGCATTTTTAAATCTCCTTTAGGAATTGCTGATAATCTCGAATATAATCTGATTCATCATATAGTTGGTCTGCTAATACCATTAGCACACAATCATCTGAAAAATCGTACATTTCTCGCCACATAAATGACTCGATCAATAAACCTTTTGCAGGATTATCGAGTAGCACCTCTACCTTCTCTTTACCATCATCCAATACAAAACGACAGGAACCCCGCACTACAATAGCGACTTGCTTAAGTGTCTTGTGAGCATGATAACCACGGCGTACCGCCTCTTTAGTATTAAACAGGTAATACACCCGCTTAACTGAAAAGGGAATATTGATACCTTCTTCTAAGGCAATTAGCGAACCACGATCATCACCATGAGCTTGGAGAGGGATAAGCTTAATTTGCATCTACAAGTTCCTGCTTAAACATTGAGAAAGTTTGTGCTAACACATCTTTTTCCGATAATAAAACGTCCTGAATAGGCCATTGAATAGACAAATCAACATCATCCCAAACAAGGGCACCTTCACTTTGTTTATGATAATAATTAGTCGTTTTATATAAAAACTCTGCTGTCTCGCTTAAAGTGACAAAACCATGGGCAAAACCTTCGGGGATCCACAATTGACGCTTATTCTCAGCAGAGAGATGCACACCTACCCACTGACCAAACGTTGGCGAACTTTTACGAATATCCACGGCCACATCGAATACCTCCCCCTCCACACAGCGGACTAATTTAGCTTGAGCATGGGGGGCAAGTTGGTAATGCAGGCCACGCAACACCCCTTTGCTCGATTTAGAATGATTGTCTTGGACAAAATTTACTGGGTAACCGACTGCAGCTTCAAATTGTTGTTGATTAAAACTTTCAAAAAAGAAACCGCGTTCGTCGCCAAAGACTTTTGGCTCGATAATTTTTACGGCGGGGATGTTAGTATCGATGATTAACATAATGTTGAATGCTTAATATTGAATTAATTTACTGATATCTGGCCAGTTGGTTTAATGCTGCTTGCCAATCACAGGGCTGAATGCCAAAGGTTTGTTCGATTTTACGGCAATCCAATGTAGAGTTAGCAGGACGTTTAGCCAGTGTGGGGTATTGGTCGCTTGTAATGGCGTTAACACACATTTCTTTATCAAGTAAAGCTTGTGACTTGGCTTGCTTAAAAATATCACAAGCAAATTGGTGCCAGCTTACATAGGGTAAACCTGAGTAGTGATAAATACCAAATGATTGATTGCCTTCGCTAATGCCTTTAGCCATAACGATTAATGCATTGGCAATATCACCTGCATACGTTGGGCCACCGAACTGGTCTGCTACCACAGCTAACTCGTCACGAGATTGCGCAAGACGAAGCATGGTTTTTACAAAGTTATTGCCGGTTTCGCAAAATACCCAGGCGGTGCGCAATATAATATGCCTCGGGCAAGCGGCTGCAACGGCTAACTCACCAGCCAGTTTGCTTTTACCGTACACACCTTGCGGCTCAGTAACATCCGTTTCTAAGTATTCGCCTTCTTTATTACCCGCAAAAACATAATCGGTAGAGATATGCAGCATTACTGCGCCAACTGCATGAGCTGCTTGGGCTAAAAATAACGGGCCATCGCTGTTGATGATATAAGAAAGCTCGAGTTCTTGTTCAGCTTTATCTACTGCGGTATAAGCAGCCGCATTGATAATTGCATAAGGTTTAAATTCATTAACCAACTTAGCTACAGCTGAACCCTCGGTAATATCTAATTGAGCACGATCAACAGCCAGAAATTCAATCTCTGGCATCTGGCTCAACTGTTTAACAAGACATCTACCCACTTGGCCATTACTACCGGTGACTAATATTTTCATAGTGTTAAATGCTTAATGGTGAGAGTTTAATGTTAAGAGGCATAATGCACAATTAGAAAACCGAGGCCTCATTTTGTAGCACCTGAGTCACAAATTCCGCTTTACGATTTACGGCTATTGAACAGCCAATTGTGCCAAATACTGACCATAGTCATTTTTAAGCATCGGCTTGGCTAATTCGTGCAATTGTTCGCGGGTTAGCCAACCATTGCGATAGGCTATTTCTTCTAAACACGCCACTTTTAAGCCTTGTACATGCTCAATGGTCTGCACAAATGATGACGCCTCGTGCAGACTCTCGTGAGTACCAGTATCTAACCAAGCAAAGCCACGACCAAGTAGTTCGACATTTAGCTCACCGGCATTAAGATACATCTCGTTTAATGTGGTAATTTCTAACTCGCCACGATGGGACGGTTTAACAAGTTTCGCCAGTTCTACCACTTTGTTGTCATAGAAATAAAGACCCGTCACCGCATAATTGGATTTAGGCTTGGCTGGCTTTTCTTCAATAGAAATGGCCTTCATATCAGCATCAAATTCCACAACGCCAAAACGCTCAGGGTCTTTCACCTGATAACCAAAGACTGTAGCTCCTGATTCGCGCGAAGCAGCATTTTTGAGTGTTTTGGAAAAAGACTGACCGTAGAAAATGTTATCCCCCAAGACTAAACATACTTTATCTTTACCGATAAACTCTTCACCGATCAAAAATGCTTGTGCTAGACCATCTGGTGAAGGTTGAACTGCATACGTTAGATTGATCCCAAAATCAGAACCATCACCTAATAAACGCCTAAAACCTTCATTGTCTTCTGGGGTGGTAATAATTAATATCTCTCTAATACCCGCTAACATAAGCGTTGATAAGGGATAATAAATCATCGGCTTATCATAAATTGGTAATAACTGTTTTGATACTCCACGAGTTAATGGATATAGACGAGTACCAGAGCCCCCAGCTAAAATAATTCCTTTCATAGTAAAATCAGTTCCTACATAAATAGACCCTAGGTTTATGGGACTCTAGGGCATTAAAAAAAGATAGATTAAATGCCTAAACGCTCGCGTTGGTAAGTGCCATCTTGTACATGTTGGCACCACTCTTGATTCGCTAAATACCATTCAATGGTTTTACGAAGGCCTGTTTCAAAGGTTTCTTGTGGTTGCCAGTTAAGCTCATCACTCATCTTAGTTGCATCAATTGCATAGCGGCGGTCATGGCCTGGTCTATCTGTCACATAGGTAATTTGCTTTGAGTAAGGCGTCTCTTTAGGCACGAGCACATCTAAAATAGTGCAAATCATCTGTACCACTTCAAGGTTCTGCTTTTCGTTATGTCCACCGATATTGTATGTCTCTCCAACATTCCCTGAGGTGACTACTTTATAGAGGGCACGAGCATGATCTTCAACGAAAAGCCAATCGCGAATTTGATCACCTTTACCGTAAATGGGTAATGGCTTGCCTTCTAGTGCATTAAGAATCACTAGCGGGATTAACTTTTCAGGGAAGTGATTCGGGCCGTAGTTATTCGAGCAGTTAGTCACCACAGTAGGCAAACCATAAGTGCGTAACCATGCTCTGACTAAATGATCGCTTGCTGCTTTTGATGCTGAATAAGGGCTGCTTGGTGCATAAGACGTATTTTCAGTAAATAATGGCAGCTCACCGTCTTGCTCATCAGGATGCGGCAAATCACCATACACTTCATCAGTAGAGATATGATGGAAACGAAACGCTTTCTTTGCTTGCTCAGATAAACCATTCCAATACTCGCGAGTCGATTCAAGTAACGTATAAGTGCCAACAATATTGGTTTGAATAAAATCACTTGGACCTGTAATAGAACGGTCAACATGAGACTCTGCCGCCAAATGCATGACTGCATCAGGTTGGTAATGTGCAAATACTCTATCGAGTTCTGTTCTGTCACAAATATCAACTTGCTCGAAAACGTATCGTTCATTTTTTTCTACGTTTACAAGTGATTCAAGGTTGCCTGCATAAGTTAATTTATCAACATTAATAACAGAATCTTGAGTGTTTTTTATGATGTGACGAACAACTGCAGAGCCAATAAAGCCTGCACCACCTGTGACAAGTATTTTCATTATTTACTACCAAAATCGTTGAGTTTAGCCATAGTCAATGGCAAATATAGAATGACAAACGCAGAATTTTTAACTTTTGTATCTCAGTCTTACAAATCAAACTGAAACACATTTCATCCATTTTGATACAGTCGACTTCTCACTATCCCCTATAGAGCCTAGGTTTTACTTTTTTATTAAAACTGTCCCAATAGGCTTTTTTAGAGATATTTCAATCTCCTTTCCTAACAAAATGTCTTACTAATACAAACATTATGCCGAGCATCCCGCCGAGCATAGTGCCTAATACGCAAATTAATGCGCGTTTCGGTTTAGCTTTTTCTTCAGGTACAAATGCTGGATCAATAGTTTTAAATACGTATTCATCACGCACTTCGGCAAACATAATGGTTTTAGCCTGCTCTTCAATCAGCTTGTAAAGGATTGTTTTTATATCCGCGACATTTGTTAAAGCGATTTGTTGACTTAAAAACTCACGACTACGATTAGCCTCGGCAACATCGCGATCTTTCATCGTTTTATTGATATCTTGTACTAGCCAAATAATCCACTGCTGTGCGACTGTTGGTGATAAATGTTCAACAGCAATAGTCACCATGCCAGTCTCTTTAGCAGTATTAACCACTACAACTTTGCTAAACACTTTAAAAGCTTCTTGCATTGAAGGCTCAGGCTTAAACGGCGCTTTTACTTCACGGACCCATGTGTTGGCTTGTGCGTCGTAAAGTTCAGGGTCATAAATAAGTTTGTCCTGGGCAATATCCCACGCTTTTGTAGCCATTAAATCGGGTAAAATTTTATGCTTTTGAATAAAATCTGCAGCAAATTGGCGTGATTTTATGACTTCTATTGCCATTTGAGTTTTATCGACTCCGCCTTTGGCACCCAAATTAACGCCAGCTAAACTTGCTAACCCACCAAACTGCGATGCGAGTCCGCTCAAGCCGCCACCTTGTTCTTCAGATGCTGGCGCGAGTAATGCTTCAGATTTGTAAATATTAGGTTGCTTAATTGCAAAAATAATCGCGCCAATAGCAAATACAGCTGTAACAGCGATAATTAGCCATTTACCTTGCCAAATAACTGAGAAAAGCTCGCGCAGATCGATTTCGTCATCTTTCATTGTGGTTTGTGGAAACTGAGCGTCGTTATGGTAGTTAGAAACTTCAGTGGGCATTGGACAATTGTCTCTTAATATATGTTATCAATAGAGATTGATACGGTATTACAAAATGATTCGCTTAAATCGCTATACGTTGTAAGAATAAAAATACTACGAAAACATAACGTATTCCGTAGTATTTTTAATTAATACATCAACAATATAAAAAATTAAGCCTCTTCAATAAACAGATAATATCAGCCAATTTATAGACCTGAGATGACTGAAATAGCTACGGCGGTATTGTAGATAATACCCGTAATCTGTGTCCATAAACTTAAATTATCTTTATATTCAGTATCTAAAGGTACAATGATAGTATCGCCGGGTTGTAACTGATCTTCGCTACTAAACCAACTTGAACGTCCTGGCATTAGTACTGAACCATTAGCTTGAATAACATAAGTGCGGTCTTCATCGGCGCGCTTACGTGCACCGCCAGACATTGCTAAATACTGGTCTAGAGTCAGGCCATCTTTAAATCTATGCGTTGCAGGATGTTGAACTTCCCCCATTACGGCAATCGTTTGCTTAGTTGATGGTATATAGAGAATATCAGCATCTTCGAGCTGAATATTAGCCTGTTCAATCCCTAATGAAATCGCCGCTAAATCAACAACGAGACGTCCAACCGCTTTAATATTTTCCAGATCGGCTAGCATCAATTGTGCATCAGTATAATTAACCATAGTGCCATCTTGCGACACACCACGCGTCGCGATATCTCGGCGTAATTGATCGGCTAGCTTTTTAATCTCAATTTGTTCTTGTTGACGGACTGAATCACGCACAAAGACTGCTGAGGGTAAATAGGCGTAATCAGTAAAGCCTCCCACCCGGGTAATTAAATCACTTAATGTTTCACCACGGTGAATATTATAACGACCAGGAAATTTGACTTCACCTCGGATTTCAACCACTTTAGTTTCTTGCCAATCAGGAGTCGTCATGACAGTTAACATGTCACGCCCTGTTAAACGAATATTGGCACTATCAAATCCCTGCAGAGCTTGTGTTAAATCAATATTATTATGTCTAATACTTGAGCCATTAATATCGGTTGAGGTAGTGGTTAATTCTGCTTTGGCAGTATAAGCACCTTCCTTTAAACCGCCAGCGGCAATCACTAAATCATTAACACGGGCACCTACAGTGAGAGGATACACGCCAGGTTGGCGGACTTGACCATCAATGGCGACAATTTGAATCCCTGAACCCGCGCGACCTTGACTATTTAATTTAACCATTACGGGATACAGTAGCTCTTGCCGTCCCATTTGATTACTTAGCTTAAGTAGCTCTGTGTCGTCAAAAAGATTAGCTAGCATTTTACTGACGACACCTTTAACGACTTCAGCCTCTTCAGCTTCTTTTTTATCTGTTAATACCACACCCGCAAGATCTGAACGTTCTTTTAATTTGCTTTTGTCCAGTTGTACAAATCCCGCTTTAAATAGATCCGAGCCTAAAAGGTTATTAGTATTTAAAGACGTCACCTTTTCAACGCGTTCTTTCACTAATTTGTTTAACTCATAACGATTCTGAATATCATCAGAGAAGTTAAAAACAATAATTTTATCGCGAGCATTTAAACTTAAATCTTGACTGATATCTTTAGCGCCGATGGCTTTTCCTGGAGAAAATTGATGTACTTCGATATCGCCATATTGATTGACTTCGCGGATCACAATCGCGTAATCAAGATCAGCCGAGGCCGCTAAATCGCCCCACAACGAAGGCAGTACATCACTAATTTTTTGGCCCGCAAACCATTGATATTTACCAGGGCGAACCACAGCACCTGCGATAGAGATGGCACTTTCGTATTGCTCAGAAGCACTTTTCACTTTAACAACATCGCCTGCTTTAGCTGGTGTACCTTTGCCTTGATCGGTGGTTAAATCGACATTCACAACGGTTTTAAGCGAGTTATTATTATAACGTTCAATAGAGCTACTTTTTGGATAGGCTCCTGCGTTTAAACCCGCGGCCATTGCAATAACGTCAGCCATATTTTCATTATGTTTTAACTCGTAAATAGCTGGACGCCTAACTTCGCCCGTCACGGTAACCAGCCCACCAATCGAGGGAATAAACACGACATCCCCAGAACGGAGCATTAAATCACCTGAAGCATCACCACGCATAAGGAGGTCATAAAGGTCTAAAGTGCCTACAAGCTTGCCATTGCGCTTAAGTTGCACATTACGTAGCGAACCGATTTCATTCACGCCGCCAGCAACAAATAAGGCTTGAGTAATAGTTGAAAGGCTTGAAACGGTATAAGAACCGGGTTTATAAGCGTCGCCAGCCACAAAAATACGGATTGAGCGTAGCTCACCCATAGTGATATTTGACTCGATACCAATCATCTGTTGCTTAATTCGCTCAGATAAAGAATCGCGTAATTCAGAGAAGCTAAGACCCATAACCGGTATTGGCCCGAGTTCAGGGAACTGTATAACACCTTCACGGTTAATAACTAAGTCATACTCTTTGTTATCTTTACCATAAAGTTGGACTTTAATATTATCCCCAGGACCGACAAGATACTCGCTAGGCACAGGCACATCTGACACCGGTGCAAAGGTACTCGGCTCACCCGCGAACATTTCGTAGCCGAAACGGCGCAATTTCATTTTGCTGCTATCTTCAGAAAAATCGAACTCTGATTTAGTCGTTTTTTTACGATTATCACGACTTCGTTCATCAGTCTCGCTATCGTTGTCATTTATATCTCTAGCCCCTACCACTTCTGGGTTTGAAAGCTGAGTTTGTGCCTGAGATCCAGAAAGCATCGCTGGATCGATTCCATATTGTTTCGCAAGCCTTGTTTGTTCCGATTTAGGTAGCTGCTTGAACTGCTCAATCATTTGCGGAGATGGCGTGACGGCCAGAGCCTGAGCGCCCATCAATATGGTCGTACTAAGGCCAACTATGATGATTTTTTTGATTTGTTGTAACACCAGTTATCTCCGTTAATATAATTCAATCAAAACGTTAAGTTAAGCCTTCAGCTAAATACTCAAAGCAATTAAAGGCGGATATTCTTTTATTTGAAGCTTGTGTGCATATATGCAAACTATACGTTCGAGATTTTTGGTTCTTGTATATAGAGCCAAGCTATAATTCTAATGCTTTCAAACACGCTAGCTATCCACGTAGTGGCTTTTGACGTCGGCTTAACGAATGATACTATTTAGTCATGTATCCATGCCTTTTAGACACGCTACCGCCCATAGATTACGGCTTCTAAATTGCCCTTCGCGATGCGAAAAATCTTATTTTTCATGAACAAAGCAATAATTGCATACCGTTATAGTAGCAAAATGTAGAGTTTAATATCCAACTGCTAGCGCGTGATATCCCATCAGCTTATAAAAACACGCTTAGCAATTAACACTGCATCAATAAAACTGCATGTTACTCTAAAAATACACTTCACTTTGTACGCTTATTGCTCTACTGAACACCTAGCCGTTCACATTTCAACCTATTAACTTATCGGCGAGTCAAATTCTGCGCGCCAAGGCTGCAAGCGACTGTTTAATAAGAGATTAAGAATCATCTACCTTCCATAAAACAAGTCAAGAGCAGCTTAAGAATGGCTAATGTCTTACAAAAAAACTAGCAAATCTCTTGGCGCGATATCTATAAATTAAATACAGACTCGTTCTACACTTTGCTGCGGCACAGCAACGAGTTTGACTTGGCCCATAATGTTAAAAAGGATATGACAACGTTTATTAGGGCATTTTTCTTGAAAAATACCTTCTAAATCAATGAAAGGCCCATCTTTAAAACGAATTTTCTCCCCCGTTCTTAGCTCTGCTTCTTCGGCTAATACGGTTTGGGAAGGCGTTAATTCTTTCATGCGAATGGCATGAATAACTCTATCGTCAATAGGCGTCATTTGTTCACGACAATTAACGATACGATTCACACCACGAGTAGAATGGACCTGCCTAACACTTGTCTGGCTTGGGTCAAAATTGATGAATAGGTAATTAGGGAACAAGGGGACGCGGCAAATTTGTTTACGCCCACGTTGAGGTTTCTCTTCAGAGATCATAGGTAAGTAGGTCTCTAAATTTTGAAGTGCTAAGTTTTGTTGTGCTCTCGTTTCACTACGAGGCTTACAATACAAGAGGTACCATGCCTTCATACACTAATCTCACTGCCCTATTTTAAGTGACGTCCATTCACGGGGCGCAATCATAGCAAAGATGTTTAAGCTCATGGAAGTAGTTTTTAGTCAATTAACATCTCTCGTTCAGTATCCATACAATCACTTTTACATTAGCAAAAATGCGTTAACTTTCCCGCGTAACTCAATTGCCGATAATGTCACCACTTATGCTTACCAAAATTGACTTTTGTTGCTTTTAAGGGGTATATAAGGTGGGATTTTAGCGAAACAACACATTTAAAAACTAAAAACATTACTTTTACTATAAAAGAGTAACAATAACCCATACGCAACTAGCGGTTATTCAACAATTGATGAGGCACGCTATCGTTTATCGTGCTAAATGCTTGCTGATTAAGCCCATAGACGATTTGGGACGAGTAATCATTATTTTTCTGTGGTGACATCATCCTGTTTCAGGGGCCCACAGGCAATCACGAGCTTAAGGTGGAAGACTTCATGAGCGTAGCAAAACCACAAGGAACGATGCTTGGACATCCAAAAGGATTGTTCTTGCTGTTTACAACAGAACTCTGGGAACGTTTTAGTTATTATGCAATGCGTGCCATTTTGGTGCTATACCTCGTAGATAAAGTGCAGAGTGATGGCGGGCATGGTTTAGGCTGGACTCAAGCAGAAGCTTTATCACTTTATGGTACATTCACAGGCTTAGTCTATTTAACGCCGCTTATTGGTGGTTGGTTAGCAGATAATGTACTGGGTCAACGTAAAGCGATTTATTTTGGTGGTGCTTTGATGGCTGCAGGTCAGTTTTTACTGGCTGCGCCACATAGTTGGATCCCCGGTTTAGAAACTACCGTATTCTATATTGGTCTAGGTACTCTCATTCTTGGTAACGGTCTATTCAAACCCAATATTTCAACTATGGTGGGTGATTTATACGAAGAAGGCGATCACCGTCGTGACGGTGCATTCACTATTTTCTATATGGGTATCAACCTAGGCGCGGCTCTGTCAGGCTTTATCGTGGCTTGGGCTTATACGTCTTTTGGGCATACTACTGTTGTTAATGGTGAGGAAGTTTTTGTCAATAACTGGCAAGCAGGTTTCTTTTGTGCTGGTGTTGGAATGATTTTCTCGTTAATTATTCAATTTTTGTTCGCGCAAAAATACTTAGGTGACATAGGTACCGTACCTGCCGCTAAGCTTGAAAAGCAAAAAGCACTGGAAAAAGGTGAAGAACGTAAGGAACCACTCACTAAAGTAGAGCGTGACCGTATTAAGGTCATCATGGTGATGGGTTTATTCACGATTATTTTCTGGGCTGGCTTTGAGCAAGCCGGCGGTTTAATGAATTTGTTCACGAATGAATTCACCGACCGCATGGTTGGCTCCTTTGAAGTTCCGACGACTTGGTTCCAATCTTTAAACGCTATCTTTATTGTGCTATTCGCGCCAGTAATTGCTTCTATTTGGATCCGCTTAGGTAAGAACGAACCTAATTCCCCCGTTAAGTTTGCACTAGGTTTATTTTTACTCGCCATCGGTTTCCTCTTTATGATTGGTGCTGTAATGCAAATGGGCGGCGATGCATCCGTTAAATCAAGCATGTGGTGGTTAGTAGGCGCTTATTTCTTCCACACTATGGGTGAACTATGTTTATCTCCCATCGGCTTGTCTATGGTCACTAAGCTTGCCCCATTGCGCATTGCTTCTTTGATGATGGGAGCTTGGTTCCTCTTTGTTGCAGCCGCTAACAAAATTGGCGGTGTTGTTGGTTCGTTTATCGGCCATGGCGGCGAAAAAGAAGAGCAACTTGCGAATGCAATGGCAATCTTCTCTGGCATTGCAATCACTGCCGCACTTTCAGGCGTAGTCTTGTATTTTATGGCTGATAAGTTAGTCGATTGGATGCACGGGGCCGAAAGCAAACATCAAACTGAAGCCGAAGCATTAGAAAGTGAAATAGCGGTAACAGCTGAGCATGAAGCGATAATTAAACGCTAGTACTTTACTCAACTGCAAAAACAAAAACGCCTTACTTGTAATAGTAAGGCGTTTTTTTTACGCGATGCAAATATCAAAGTATTACTCAATATAAAACAGTCACAGACTTGTAAACGTTACAGGCTCAACTGCAAAAAACCGCCAGCGGGTAATGTTTTATCGTAAATTAGCCCCTTAAACTGGTTATCAAGCAACAACTGTTTATGCTCTGGTTCACTTGTCGCGATGCATAATTGTTCTTGTGGCAACATACTACGGAACTGAATACTCGGTTTAACCCAATCTAATACACCCAACTGTGAACTCTCGGAGAGTGCAAGCGGACTCAAGCCTTCGCTATTACGTAAGTAACAACGTAGTCCCTTCCCCGCATGAGCAATAGCAGTTCGATACTTTGTCAGTTCAATAGAGATATAAATGATATCCGCTTTGATATCGAGACCCGATTTCACTAAACGTTCATTCAGGTAACTCAGCATATTAAATGGCTCAATAATAGTCTGACTCTGTCCACTACGAAAATCTTTAAGTTTCTGATTAACAAAACTTCTAAGCAGCACAGAGGCAAACGCGGCTCGGTTATCTTCCGGATATAAATGGGCCATATACATGATGAGATGATGACTACCCACCATGGTTGAGTCGATAAAGTAGCTACTTATGTCACTGTTTTTATATAAACTGTAATCGACTTTAGCTGCGGGGTAACTGATATTTGAAGCAGGAAAAAGCTGTTGTTGGACCTGTTTTGCTGCAGCAACACTTTGCTCTAGCATTGCAAGATTATCGCTCAACTCTTGAAAAGAAAGCGCATCAAAGTCAGCTGCATGAACATCATCAGTGTGATAACGATGAAGGCTTTGCTTAATAGCTTGTTCAATAATAAATAAATCAGCTACGGGTTTGACTAAATAATCACTTGCACCGAGCCGTAATGCTTCAACAACGTCGGCCATAACATTATTACCCGAGATCACGATATAAGAAACTAAAGGCGCTAACGTTATCATTTCCTTTAACATATCGAGCCCGCCAAGCTTGGGCATACTCAGGTCAGCAAGGACTACATCAAAATGCTGCGATTTAAAAAATGACAGGCCTTGCTCACCATCACAGGCTTGCATGACTTGCGCACCTTGGTTTTCAAGGAAATGTGCAACTATTTGCCTAAACACAGGGTCATCTTCAACTAAAAGAACAGCAACGCTATTTAACGCCATAAAGGTTTCCGAATAAAATTCAGCATTAACCGTTAATCAAGTGATGCTGCCGTTAGAGCCCTTTAAAAAATAAGGCAAATACTTTGTTACTATCAACAAATACAATCAAGTACGGCAAATAATGTTACTCAAGCTCCTGCATATATTGCTCGAGTAACTCATCATCTTGTTTTTGAGGAACATTACCATCATAGACTTTATAGTCCATGTGTTGTAAATAGGCATCTTTAACGAAGGCATAGGGGTCGAGTGCATTATCGACTAACCGTTCTTGATCAATCGCCGAGGCTCTAGAATGAAGGTTTTTCAGCCCCCATTTCACGACCGTTTGCCACATGGTTAACTCCGATAACGGAAAGTATAGACCATCGACCCAATCTGACGCGAGTTCTCGCACTACATAGGGTCCGGCAAACGGCGCCATAAAATATGGACCATTGGGCACACCATAATAGCCAAGCACTTCGTTAAATTCGTCTTGTTTACGGTTCATACCCATCATATCCGCAACATCAATAATACCGAGTAGTCCAACGGTCGAGTTAACGGTAAAACGCCCACCGGCATTTGCTGCCCAGCCCAATTTTCCTTGCAACAAGTTATTCACTAAGCTGCTAGGTTCTTCAAGGTTCTGAACAAAGTTATTGATACCCGTTTTAGCCGGCATTGGAATGTAATCGTTATAACCGTGAGCAATTGGGCGATAAATATATCTATCTAGATAAAGATAGTTAAAATCCCACATTGCGCGGTTGAAGCCTTCGAATGGGTCGCGGGGATCATCATAGGTAATTTGTACCGTCGGAGTTGCTTGTGCCACAGCATCTTGCGCGAGTTCATCTGCTGCATATACCTGCTGAGGCAACAGTATTAATCCCAAAGATAACCCCATCCATTTCAACGTCATATCACTCTCTTAATATAAATGTACAGCTTAGACACCCAGTTTTCGCTAAAGTGACGGGATAAAAATGACGATATAAAGATAATTCGTCTTAATAGCGTACTATCAGTATGGCAGTTGTTTATCACAAAGCGCATAAGCATACTGAGCAAAAAAAATTGGTCAATTGTTAATTTTATCAAACGAATATATCGCAGTGTAACTATGAAAGGTCATTAAATGGAGTCAATACCACCTACTAACAATCTAAATACACAGCCGCAAACGGCTGTGGCTCAAACTGAGGCACAAAATACCGCTTCACGCCCTATTCCTGTTCAAGTGCAAACCTCACCCGAGGGCGATAGTATTATTCTAAACGGTACAGAATATAATTTAAAGCTTGTTAATGCTCAACAGCGTCAAACATTGTTGACTACAACTCATTTTTTATTAATGCAAAATATCACCACCAGCCAAACATCAGCTCTTGCGGTACCAAGTCCAACAAGTCAACTACTGGCCTTAGCATCACCGATTATACTTAAAGTACCTGATGCTATCATCAATTTGGCACAACAAAATGGCATTACCTCAGCACAGCTTGAAGCTCTTGCTACCCGTGTCCAAGGCTATCCATTGCCCAACGTCGCCATAGTTAACAAAGAACTTCACTTTGCAAACGGCACTGTTGTAGCACAAGATCCTGGAGCAAAACTCACACAAGGAGAATTTTTAGCGAAAATAAGCTTACAGCAAGGGCGCCCCATTTTATTACTCACCCCAATACAGGGCAAACTTGAAATAGCTATTGGGGCGCCAATAAATGAAACTCAAGTTCCCATAAATAAATTATCGTCTGATATTGTTATCGCAAAAATAGAACCGGTCCAGATCATCTCTGCCTTTTTTAAAAAACTAGAAACAATGACACCGTCATCTGACTCAGCAAAAAACACCATCATAACTAATTTAGCGACCGCTCAAAATACGTCCAAGACAGAAACTAGCATTACTGACCTCGCTAAATTAGTTAATAATACAAGCTCAAGTGATAAAGGGACTGGAACACTAGGGGGCGAGATTAAAACAGATGTTTCAACAAAAATTGTGGACGTTTTACAAAAAGCGTTCAATAAAGCGGGCGCACTGCCTACGGAGGCATCTCCCCATCATAGCAGCTCAAATTTAGTATCAGAGCTATTTAAGAATATGCCACATTTAGGATTACCCCCCTTAAGTCAATTAAATGATTTAGATTTTCTTAAGGCAAATATTCTTGGGCTTGCGAGCCTAAATCTCGCCTCTCCGCAACTAAATCAAAATTCAACCTTTATGAATGCCAGTGCAATTAGCTCACTATTCCAACTCATCCTAGGTTTTACAGCAAATAATAATTCAGTATCAATGAGTAAAAAACTTGCGGATTATCTAGAGCAGTTACAGTCTAAAGTTGGTTTATCAACTAAACAGCTTGGCCAACTAGGCAAAGCCGGCGGTCTAGAGTCCATAGCGCAATTTGCTTCTAACTTACATCTATACCCACAGGCAAGTACTGAAAATACAGGTAATTTAGTTTGGTTTTTTGCATTACCCTACAGTATCAACCAACGGCATGAACAGCTAGAAGGGAAATTTGAACAAGAAAGCGACCCAGATGATGCAGAAAAAAAATCGAGCTGGCGCTTACAACTCAAATTTAACCTAGCACAAGGCCCTTTACTGATCGCTGCACAACACCAGAAACAGAAATTGGATATTCAGTTCCAGGGCAACAACCAAATACTTCTCAATAAAGTGGATAATTATTTGATGCTTTTAAGTCAAAAGTTAACACAATTAGGCTTTACCCCTGGCGAACTAACGACACAAATAGCGCAAGTTCCGGCAACTTTACTGCCTGGAGATCACTTTCTGGTAAAAACAAAAGCCTAACCGTTACTATATGATTATAAATTTAGAAAGATGAATAAGCATGAGGGTTAAAGTATGAGTGAAAACAATGAGCCTAAACAAGCTGTAGCGCTAAGTTACGATGGTCGTAATGCACCTAAAATTGTAGCTACTGGCGAAGGTTTAATTGCTGAAGAGATCATTGCAATAGCCAAAGCTAACGGAGTATTTATCCATCAGGATCCACATCTCAGCCGTTTTTTACAATTATTAGAATTAGGAGAGGAAATTCCTAAAGAGCTTTATCTTCTTATCGCTGAACTTATCGCATTTGTGTATATGCTAGATGGAAAATTTCCCGAACAATGGAATAATATGCATCAAAAAATCGTAGAGCAAGCTTAACACTTAATAAAATAAAGCTAACTTGGATAGTTTAACTTTCACTCGATAAAGTTTAACGGCTTGCTGATTACTTTCGATGTAAACGGATCAACAACTCAGCCTCAGCTTTAGGTAGTTCGCACTCTTTAATCAGCTCATCAACACCAGCACCCAGCGCAACCATCTTCATCGCCCGCGTATAGAGCTTTGCCTGTGGGTCCTGTTGCGTTGACTCTTCTATTCGTTCAGATTGTTGTAGCAAACGCTTTTCTAATTCAATCACACGGCGGCCAACACCTATTGTGCCACTGCGTAATTCTTGCAACTCACGTTTAAATGACTCTCGCTGACGATCGCCTTCTTTAACTAAGACAGTTAATGCCTCAACTTTATTTCTTAGTTTACTCAGCTGTTTTTGTAAATAAAGAACTAATCCTAAGCACGCGATGACATAGACTAACGCTGCGATCAAGAATTCATCGCCCATTAAACATCCTTATACTCACTAATAGCCGTCAACTGACAGATATCATAAGTGAGATTTCAATCTCAAAGTGTTGCACTCGAAGTACTTTACTTGATTGGCCAATTGATGATTTATCGAATAAGAATAAATCCACATATATAAATCACAAAAAAACGAATACACACCAACTAACAAAAGAGCTGAATGCAATGATAGTATTCAGCTCTTTATCGCCATTGACTAGAGTTGAGTCAACTCGACCCACTCTTCATCTGACAATAGTTTATCAAGATCAACCAATATCAGTAATTCATTATCACGATTACTCACACCTTGAATAAACTTAGCGCTTTCTTCTGTGCCAACGTTGGGTGCATTGTCAATTTCAGAGCGACGCAGATAAACCACTTCGGCAACGCTGTCGACTAAGATACCAATAACTTGCTTTTCCGCTTCGATAATTACAATTCGAGTTGAATCGTCGACTTCAGCAGGTTGCAATCCAAAACGCGAGCGGGTATCGATAACCGTCACAACATTACCACGTAAGTTTATGATACCGAGTACGTAATGCGGAGCGCCTGGCACCGGAGCAATTTCCGTATAACGTAATACTTCCTGTACCTGCATCACGTTGATACCGTAAGTCTCATGATCCAACTTAAAGGTAACCCATTGTAATACTACATCATCTTTACTTGCAGCGACTGCTGCTACATTTCTTGTATCTTTCATGTTTACCTCAACCAATTGAGTCCTGACAGCCTAAACCCGCATTGAGCATTTCAACTAAGGCTTGTACGTGTAAAATGCCACACATCTGTTCTTTCACTACACCTGCCAACCAAGGACGTTTACCTGCTTGACTACGCCAATTGACCTGCGATTTATTAATTTTTACCGCATTAACTAAAGACTCACAAGTTAATCCCCAGTTACTTCCTTCTAATAATACAAGATATTGATAATTTACCGATTGTGCCAGTTTATCAGTGTATTTTTCTGGCATAACCCACGCACAGGTATCGACGATATTTAATTGTTGTTCCCTATACGTCTGCACCCCTAAGAACCATGCCGGACGGCCAAAAATGTGGTTTATCCGTTCAAGCTTGACTATGCCACCAAGGCTAACCAAAGGCACCGCCAGAGTCAGTCCCGCGACTTGAAAAAAGAGCACTTGAAACTCATCATCGAGCACTTCTTGTAAGTCTTTTGTCACACTCGGTGGCGTAATACCTACCTGAGTTTCAGGTTCTATATTTTGCTTATCAACAGCTTCAATAATGACAGGCTGAATCGGCGTAATATCAGGTACCATTTTAGCTTTAAACTGTACAATATCTTCAGTCGTGGATTGTGCAACTTCTACAGCTTGTGGCGCAGAATCGAGCATTTTAGCTTTTAATACTGGTGCTAATAATTTCTCGAGCGCTTGCTTATTCACTTGGGAAGCCATAGCGCTTATTGGTGAAACAAACTCATTTTTTATTGGTAGAGTCTTTGATTGTAGTTGTATTTCAGGTGTAACTGTATGCTCTATATTTTTCAGAACAACACTGCGACCGTTTTCAGCCAAAATAGCAGCATCAAGTAAAACATTTTCTGTTTGATTAACTGCGGTACTCTGATTAGATTCTACGTTTATGGCGCTTTGAGGCGAAACAACGCAATTTGAATCGTCATCTTCTTGCAGCAATAATGCGAAAAAATCAAAAACAGTTTCATCAACCGATTTTGACATGGCCAAACTCCCCAACTAATAAGAAATCTAATAACCTTTCATAAGCTTTTACACCACGACAACCACTGGCATAATGCGATACGGGTAAATGCGCTAAGCTAGCATCTCTAAACTTAGTGTCTACAGGGATCACATCTTGCCACAAGGTCAGACTGTATTCAGCCCCAAGGACTTGTAAAGCGGCTGGAGACGCTTTAGTACGTTTATCGTACATTGTTGGCACAACCGTGTAGCTGTAGCGTGTGTTTTTCGAGCGGCCCATCAACTCCATTGTCTTAACCATTCGTTCCAGCCCTTTAATAGCCAGAAACTCAGTCTGTACTGGAATAATAATATGTTGACTAGCGGCAAGCGCATTGACCATTAACACCCCAAGTACGGGCGGACAATCCACAATAGCCACATCATAATCATCGGCAACTAGCGCTAATAAATTACGTAGAACTAATCCCATTCCCTCTTGATGACCTAAGGCCCTATCTAAAGTGGCAAGCGCCATCGTAGCCGGCAATAAATCTAAGCCATCAACGAGAGTAGGCACAATATGAGATAACACCAGTTCTTTGGAAAGACTTTTATGTGCAAGAAAAACATCAAATAATGATCCTGCAACCTCTTCAGAATCAATACCTAAGTAATAACCTAATGAAGCATGTGGATCTGTATCTATCATCAGAACACGCTTACCGCGCTTAGCTAAAGTGCCCGCTAAGCTCGCAACCGTTGTGGTTTTACCGACGCCACCTTTTTGATTAGCTATAGTCCAGACTTTCAAAAAATGCTCCAAAAATTATATTCAAATTTTTATTAAAATCTTTAAAATGAGTGCTTAATCGCTATTGGCCCTCTCTGGTTGTTACTCGAATACCACCATTGGGTAGGCTAATCACTTTAACACCATCAACATTTTCAGTAATAACAATGGCGTTATTGGGTTCGGCTTGCTTTAACTTTACGTCAGGTATTTGAAGCTGTTTTGGAACTGAAAACTCTTGAGTAGAATTCCCCTTGCCTGCTTCTACTTCTGAAGTATGCTTTTCTAGTAAAGATGGAACCGCATTCTTTGCAATAGGTGCTGGCCCTATTGTCATTGCTTTATGTCCATCTGACGCGGCTTGTAACATCAGCTGAGTTTGCTCAGGATGAGAAGCTAGCCAAGTCGCAATCGTTTCTGCTTGACCGTCGGGCACCATTAACAGCACCTGACTCGATTCTAATCGTGTCACATCTGCACGCAACAAACTATTTTCATGACGATAATCTAGACTTAGCGCACTAAGGCATAAAATAACAATGCCCATTAACACCATGATGAGCACAATATTTGTGCTCATCGGGGCTTGATTCTTAGCCACGAGCGGACTCTTTTAAAATTGATTCAGCCATATTATCTAAAGCAATAGATTGGGTCGCTATGCCTGCACTAGCAACAGCCTGCGGCATTCCATAAACAACGCAACTGGCTTCATCTTGAGCCCAAATGGTGGCACCTGCAGATTTCAACATACGAGCCCCCTCTCTTCCGTCCGCTCCCATACCGGTTAACACCACGGCAAGTATATCGCCACCAAAAGCTTTAGAAGCAGAAGCAAAGGTAATATCAACACAGGGTTTATAATTCATATCCGCACTACCAGCGAGTATTTTTAATCGACCAGTTGCCCCTGCTCGTTCAATCATCATTTGCAAACCGCCCGGCGCTAAATACGCGCAACCAGGCTTTAAAACGTCACCATTAACGGCTTCTTTCACTTCAATGTTGCATAAGCCGTTTAGACGACTCGCAAATGCTGGAGTAAATGCAGCAGGCATATGTTGAATTAATAAAATAGGATGTGGGTAGTTTGCTGGAAATTGTGTGAGTATTTTCTGTAACGCAACTGGCCCGCCAGTAGATGTGCCAATTAATAACAATTTATACTGCTTACCACTGGCTCGAATCGATGCCGTAGGTGAAGTACGCACTGGCGGTGTAACAGGTACTGGAGCGGCGATGTTTGAAGTCCTTAAACCGCTTGTTGCCGGACGTGAGGCTGGCATTGGTGCCACCACGGCTCGTGCGACTGGCCGAAATATTCTGCGGCGTCCAAGGGCTTTAACTCTTTGTTGCAGCAATAAAATAGCATCATCTTTATTGGTTGCGATATCTTCAAAACGTTTAGGTAAAAAATCTAACGCTCCCGCATCTAAAGCATCTAACGTCGCCCTCGCCCCATCATGGGTCAGTGAAGAAAACATCAAGATAGGTGTAGGGCATTTAGCCATAATCTCACGAACCGCTGTGATGCCATCCATGACGGGCATCTCAATATCCATAGTGATAACTTGAGGATTGAGCTCAGCCGCCATCTTCACCGCTTCAGCCCCATTTGAGGCCGTCGCGATAACTTCCAGTTCAGGATCTTGGTTGACTATTTCACTCACTCGTCGTCTAAAAAAACTTGAGTCATCAACGACTAATACTTTAATGGTCATTCCATTCCTTAGCGTGGAAATTAATTTCTACTTTTCGCATAATGCTTTAATAAACCAGGCACATCTAAGATCAGCGCAATACCACCATCCGATGTAATCGTCGCGCCTGCCATTCCTGGCGTGCCTTGTAACATAGCACCAAGAGGTTTAATAACAACTTCTTCCTGCCCAATTAAGCCATCAACCACAAAGCCAATTTGCATCATACCTAATTGAACTATTACTACATGGCCATGGGTTTTATCGCCATGTTTAAAAGTGGTCTTCTTTTTATGTAACCAGTGCTCCAAATAGAACAATGGTACCGCTTTATTTCGGACGATGACGGTCAGTTGCCCATCAACAATATTAGTTTTAGTCAGATCGAGATGGAATATCTCGTTAACACTAGATAAAGGCAGTGCAAATACTTGTTTGGCAACATCGACCATTAACGTTGGCATAATCGCCAATGTTAACGGCACCTTAATCTCAAGTATTGTGCCTTTGCCTTTCATCGAATCAATATGCACCGTACCGTTAAGCTGAGTAATGCGCGTTTTGACCACGTCCATACCCACACCACGGCCAGAGATATCGGATATTTCGACTTTAGTTGAAAAACCAGGTGCGAAAATCAGATTATAGGCTTCATTATCGGTCATGCGTGCGGCAGAGTCCTCATCAAGCACTCCACGAGTTATCGCAATTTGTTTCAACTTTTCAGGATCCATACCTGCACCATCGTCTTCGATTTTCAGCAGTATATGGTCACCTTCTTGGCTTGCAGATAAAGTAATAGTTCCCGTTCTTGGCTTACCACTGGCTTCGCGCTCATTTGGCATTTCAATGCCATGATCGACCGAGTTACGCACTAAGTGGACAAGTGGATCCGCAAGCGCTTCTACTAAGTTTTTATCTAGGTCGGTTTCCTCTCCGACCATGATCAAATCAATTTCTTTATTAAGTGTCCGTGCTAGATCGCGTACTACCCGTGGAAAACGACCAAACACTTTCTTGATCGGTTGCATACGCGTTTTCATTACCGCACCTTGTAAATCGGCGGTAACGAGATCTAAATTCGCTAAAGCTTTCGACATTTCCTCATCATCACGACTGATGCCTAAACTAACGAGACGGTTTCGCACTAATACCAGCTCACCGACCATATTCATGATCTGGTCAAGCCTTGCCGTATCGACTCGTACAGTCGTTTCACCTTGGGACACATTCGATGATGCAGCTTTGGCTGGTGCTTTATTGACAACGGCTATTTCAACTTTAGGCTTTACCGCAACAACACTTGCCATAGCAGAAGCCGCTGGTGTGATTACCGCTTTCACTTCAATTGTTGCAGTTTTTGTTTCAACTTTAGTAGGAGTGCTACCTTTACCGTGCAGCTCATCGAGTAACCGCTCAAACTCTTCATCGGTGATTTCATCCGCATCAACAATAGATTGAGGGGAAGGTGTAGAGGCAACCTTTGGCGCGATAGTGACTTCCGTTTCAGCTTTAAATTTACCAGAACCGTGTAACTCATCTAGCAATGCTTCAAACTCATCATCAGTTATGTCACTACTTGATACGGCTGATTTAATTGAATCATTAGACTTCACCGCAGTGGTGGCCACAGCATCAACTGCAGCGGGGCCTTTGCCTGAACCATGAAGAGCATCTAACAATGCTTCAAACTCAGCATCATTAATGTCATCAATAGAAGATGAATGAGAGGAGATATTAACAGCTACATCTTGAAGAACAGTCGACTCAACGTCAACTACGGCCTCTGGCTCTAAGGTTGCTGCATAAGCGACTTCAGAGGCCAAAGGAGCTCCAGAACTTAGCATTTTCAATCTTGCCAACAAACCAGATTCTGCAGGGTCTTGTTGCTCACCCTGCTGGGTTTGCGCAAACATAGTATTAATGGCATCAACAGCTTGTAAAATAATATCCATCAGCTCGGCATTAACACTACGCTTGCCTGTTCTCAATAGATCGAAGGTGTTTTCTGCTTCATGACAAACGTCAACCATAGGGGTTAAACTGAGAAATCCTGCGCCGCCTTTGACAGTATGAAATCCTCTGAAAATGGCGTTAAGTAAGTTAGTGTCGTCAGGATTATTTTCAAGCGCAACAAGCTGCTCTTGAAGCAGCTCTAAAATCTCACCCGCTTCGACTAAAAAGTCCTGGAGTATCTCTTCATCTACATCAAAGGCCATCAAATTGACTCCCAGTTAGAAACCCAGACTAGACAGAAGATCATCCACTTCGTCTTGACCCGTTACGACATCCTGACGAAGCTCGGCATTCATTATCGGGCCTTCTGCTTCAATATTATTTTTATGAGCAATCTGATTATCGATCATAGGCTGTTCACCAAATACCGTCAGCATAGAAACCAGATTACTTTCTACTTCCATAACCAGATCAATAACACGGCGTATCATTTGCCCAGTTAAGTCTTGAAAATCTTGTGCCATCAAAATTTGATTAAGCAACTCACGTAATCGAGTAGAGTCATTCTCGCTGCGAGTCATCAGATCTTGTACGTCATAACAGAGAACTTTAAACTCATTTAATGCTATCTCGCGACGCATTAATCGATCCCAAGATGGCATAACCTGTTGGATATTTGCAGTCAGCGCGTTTGCTAAAGGCAAACACTCTTCTACCGCATCCATCGTTTTATTAGCCGCTTGTTCGGTCAAATCAATAACGTAATTTAAACGTTGTTTCGCATCGGGAATTTCTGTACTAGCTAATTCAGCAAGACGATTATCAACTTGAAAATCCATCAATGCGCTATGAAGTTGTCGAGTGAGTTTTCCTACCTCCTCAAACAATTCCCTTTGCAGTGGAACAGCAAGCTCCCGAAATAAATCATCAGCCTGACTTTGCTCACCTGCACTTAATAATTCAACAAAGTGCTGAGCTTGTTCGAGCGTAATGAGCCCTGATGTTTGTGACTTCATAGCTCATCCTTGCTCAAGCGAGTCGTTCGAATATTTTATCTAACTTCTCTTTCAGCGTTGCCGCAGTAAAAGGCTTAACCACATAACCATTCACACCCGCTTGAGCGGCTGCAATGATTTGTTCACGTTTTGCTTCAGCAGTCACCATTAATACGGGTAAATGCTTAAGCGAATCATCTGCGCGAATTGCTTTTAACAGGTCAATCCCTTGCATGCCGGGCATATTCCAATCTGTAACAACAAAATCAAAACCTCCCTTTTGCAACATAGGCAAGGCGGTTGAGCCATCGTCTGCTTCTTGGGTGTTATTAAACCCCAAGTCTCGCAACAAGTTCTTGATGATACGCCTCATTGTTGAAAAATCGTCAACAATAAGAATCTTCATATTCTTGTCCAAGGTTTCCTCCGGTGAGCCGACATAATGTGCTCAATTAATAATTATATTTATGTCCACTGCTTGAGCTTAGCTTTCAATCGCAGCATTGCCTGACTTAATATCTGGCTAACCCGTGATTCGCTAACCTCAAGAATGGCGCCAATTTCTTTTAAATTCAATGCTTCATCGTAGTACAGGGATAACACTAATGCATCTCTCTCTGGCAATAGTTTAATAGCCTCAACTAACGCTGTATGAAATTGAGTCTTAGCTAATGTTTCAAATGAATCATCATCAGACCAATCAGTGTCGGTCAGTATATCCTGAGATACACCTAAATCTTCTATCCCTATGATTTTACCAACAGAAACATCGTTAAGAATATGATGGTATTCATCGAGTGTCATATCAAGTTTTTCTGCAATTTCCGTGTCGCGTGCATCACGCCCCAGAGATTGTTCTAACTCACCCATTGCCTGTGCGACCATACGATTATTTCGATGAACGGAACGCGGAACCCAATCGCCACGACGAATTTCATCGAGCATAGCCCCACGGATCCTTATGCCGGCGAAGGTTTCAAACTTTGCACCCTTGTCACCATCAAACTTGGACGATGCTTCTAATAACCCCATCATCCCAGCTTGCAGTAAATCATCTAACTGCACGGATGCAGGTAGCCTAGCGAGTAAATGATGCGCAATTCTTTTAACCAACGGAGCATACTGTTCAACGATAGATGATTTATTGTCTAAACAAGTATACGCTGCGGCTTTATTCACTCGTTTTTTCCTCTTGAAAATCTGGTCGTTGTACTAAACGTTCAACGAAAAACTCCAAATGCCCACCAGGTTGCTGCGGAACGGGCCAGCTCATAATTTTATTCGCTAATCCTTGATAGGCAATTGCCGATGGTGACTTAGGATAAGCTTCAACCACAAGCTTTTGTTTACGTACTGATTTACGAAGATTTTCATCAAATGGAATCGTTGCGACTAACTCAAGTGCGACATCTAAAAATCTATCCGTCACTTTGCTTAGTTTAGCAAATAATTCCATACCCTCACGTAAACTACGCACCATATTGGCAACTATTTTAAAACGGAATACGCCATGCTCACGACTTAATATTTTAATCAGAGCATAAGCATCGGTGATTGAAGTAGGCTCATCACATACCACAACTAATACATCCTGCGAAGCACGTGAGAAGCTGAGTACCATATCTGAAATCCCTGCGGCAGTATCCACAACCAGAATATCAAATTGAGTTCTCATCTCGCTAAAGGCACGAATCAATCCCGCATGCTGTGCGGGACTTAATTCTACCATTCCTTGCATTCCTGATGTTGCGGGTACGATCCCAATTCCCTTAGGACCACGTACAATAATATCGTCAAGCTCAGCATCACCAGAAAGGACGTGCGATAAATTACGCTCGGCGCGAATACCTAGCATGACATCGACATTGGCGAGGCCAAGGTCAGCATCAAGCACCAATACACGCTTGCCTTTTTCGGCTAATGCCACTGCAGTATTAATGGAAACCGTGGTTTTACCAACACCACCTTTACCACCGGTTACTGCAATTACTTTCACTTTTTCGTTGTAGGGTTGATTCATCATACGTAAACCACTTGCTTGATCCAGGGTCATAAATCTACTCAAATGCACAGGCCATATTATCTGACCACGCTGTGTCTTGTAATAATTGTTGTTCTGTACTATCTAACGCTTCGAGCGCCTGCTGGGCTAAAGTCAGGGTATCCGCCACTTTCATATCTTCAGGAACTCTTTGTCCATCAGTAACGTAACTTAATGGCAATCCATTTTGGATCAACACGCTTAATGCCCCTGCGAGTGACACAGATTCATCAAGCTTTGTAAGAACGACACCAGATAAAGGAATGCGTTTAAAATGATTAACAGCATCTTGCAGCACACGGCGCTGTCCTGTGGCTGACAGTACCAGATAACTGCGAATTGGTATCCTGCTATTTGCAGTTAAATTATCAAGTTGCTGGTAAAGGCGCATATCTCGCTGCCCCATGCCAGCCGTATCGATCAAAACGAGCTTGCGATTACGAAATTGATAAAGAATTTGTTCTAACTCATTTAGATCATGAGCTTGCTTTACTGGACAGCCCATTATTTTGCCATAAGTTGCTAATTGCTCATAGGCACCAATACGATAATGATCAGTGGTGATCAAGGCGACATGCTCTGCGCCATGGTGAGCCGCAAAACGTGCAGCAAGTTTAGCTAAGGAAGTCGTTTTACCAACACCTGTTGGTCCAACTAATGCAACAACCCCGCCCTGCCTCACAATATCATCGCCTTGATTATCTAACATATTGGCTAGGCTTTGAGGTAAGGCTCTGACTAATTCTGCTGGCGTATAATGTTGGCTGAGCGCCGCTAATTTATTTGCTACGGCTGGAGAAAACTCGGCCTCGAGTAACTTGGCCTCAAGCATAGCACCAACGGGATCAATACGCTTTTTATGCTCCGTCATTAAAGAAGACACCTGATGCGTCAATAAATTACGCAGTGATGCTAATTCGTCACGCATAGCCTCAATATCAGCGGTCTGCTTTTGAGAGGTTTGTGGTTTTTTATCAAACATAGCAGGTGGTTCACGCCGCTCAGGTTTAGTCGCTGTTGCTGGCGCTTGTAAGCCTTTTGCCCATGCGGGTAATTCAGCGTCAGCTTGCTGATGTGACATTTGTTGATTCAAACGGCTTTGTTGTTTTTCTAATAAAGCCTGTAACGAATCTGCCGGTGCAGCTGGCTTAGCACGGGTTTCAACCCGAACCGGCTGTTTAGCCCCTAATGAGACAAGATCATCACTCACGTCCATAAAGGTCGGCGCTGGCGCAGTTAACGCAGCCTTAGCTTTAGGTTCGTCATAGTCAACTGCGGCGACAATTTCAATACCACCGTTAACTTTTTTATTCGACATAATGACGGCATCTGAGCCGAGTGTTTCTTTCACTTGGGCCAGTGCAGCGCGCATGTCTTTGGCAAAAAATCGTTTAATCTTCACTTATGCGTCCTCTACTGACCCACTGCAGATACAATACGTATTTGCTTCTCATCAGGTATTTCTTGGTAAGAAATGACTCTCAGATTAGGAATAGTATGTTTAACAAAGCGTGACAGCGTCGCGCGTAACATACCTGACGTCAACAATATGGCGGGTTGTCCGACCATTTCTTGCTTCTGAGCAGCATCAGCAAGTGACTGCTGCATACGCTCTGCAAGACCAGGTTCGATATTTGGACCATCTCCACCTGTCGCTTGCATTGACTGATGCAACATCTGTTCCAACTCTGGCGCCAACGTTATGACGGGGATTTCTAGCTCTGGGCCTGAGATTTCCTGAACTATCATGCGTTTCAATGCTATACGCACTGCAGCAGTTAACACTTCCGTATCATTACTCTTGGTGCCGTATTCTAACAAAGTTTGTACTATTGTGCGCAAGTCTCTGACCGAAACACCTTCATTTAATAGGTTTTGCATCACTTTTACGACATGTCCTAACGGCATAATGTCGGGGATAAAGCCATCAACAAGTTTAGGTGAGTGTTTTGCAAGCATATCCATCAGTTGTTGGACTTCTTCATAACCGAGTAACTTAGCAGCATTATTTGTTAGCAATTGACTAATATGGGTTGCTACAACCGTTGCGGCATCAACTACGGTATAACCTAATGTTTGTGCATGCTCACGCAATTCTGGCGCTATCCACACCGCCTCTAAACCAAATGCTGGATCGCGCGTTTCGATACCATCCAGTTTTCCATACACTTGACCAGGGTTGATGGCTAATTCGCAGTCATGGCGAATATCAGCTTCTCCTACGACAACTCCCATTAACGTAATGCGATAGGCATTGGGAGATAAATCTAAATTGTCACGAATATGCACAGCAGGGACCAAGAAACCCAATTCTTGAGAAAGTTTTTTACGCACACCTTTGATGCGGCTAAGTAACTCGCCACCCTGTGCTTTATCGACTAGCGGTATAAGACGATAGCCAACCTCAAGACCTATAGTATCAACATGATGTACATCATCCCAACCCAGTTCCTTCGGTTCTGAATTTTGTCTTTCAATGGGGCCTGATTTAACCTGTTCTAAAGCGACAACGCGTTTAGTCTCATTTCGCTTATAGACAAAATATGCAGCACAAGCCGTTAACACCGCGAAGCTTAAAAATGCCATATGCGGCATACCTGGGACAATTCCCATGACAAACAGTACACCTGCAGCGATACCCAATGACTTATGACTGTCAAACATCTGACTCATCATCATTTGGCCCATATCGCCGGATTCATTTTGACGGGTAACCATTAGTGCCGCGGCAATAGAGAGTAAAAGGCCCGGTATTTGTGCGACGAGTCCATCACCAATCGTCAACAAAGTATAAATTTCGACGGCTTCAGTGAAACTCAAATCATGCTGCACAATCCCGATAATAAAACCACCTAAAATATTGATCACAAGAATCATGATCCCAGCGATTGCATCACCTTTTACAAATTTTGAAGCACCGTCCATCGCACCGTAAAAGTCGGCTTCACGAGTCACTTCTGCCCGGCGAATTCTCGCTTGTTCTTGGTTTAAAGTACCGGCGTTTAAGTCGGCATCAATTGCCATTTGCTTGCCAGGCATAGCATCCAAGGTAAAGCGTGCACTCACTTCAGCAATACGCCCCGCACCTTTAGTGACAACGGCAAAGTTAATAATAATGAGGATAATAAATACAACTAAACCAACTGCATAGTTACCACCAATCACGACAGACCCGAAGGCTTCGATAACCTTACCGGCCGCATCACCACCATTATGGCCTTCGAGTAATACCACTCGAGTTGAGGCTACGTTTAGCGCAAGGCGTAATAGAGTTGCAACTAATAGCACTGTCGGAAAAGCAGCAAAATCTAACGGTCTATCGGTATAAATAGCTACAAGTAAGACGATAAGTGCGAGTGCAATATTAAAAGAGAAGAGTATATCGAGTAAAAATGGGGGAATGGGCAGCACAATCATGGCTAATGAAGCAAGCACAATCAAAGGCGTACCAATGCCTTTGAATGAACTCAGTTTCATTTGTTTTACTTGACCAAGAGTCGCTTTAACATCCATTCGCTATAACCAAAATTTTGACATGTAACAATCGAAAAGCAAAAAATGAGCCAACAAAAACACCGACTGAGTTGAAATTGATATAAACATAACTGACAGACTAAATTATCGGCAAAAATAGATGGGTAGGCCCGCAGAAATAGCTTTAAAAACAGTGCAGAGAGTCATACGACACATAAGGCTTAAGCATTGGTAACGCTATCGACATCTTGAGTGTTACAACTCACCCACTATGAGTTATTTGCGCTATTCACTTCAAAAAATTAATATTTTAATTCATCAGGAATAGGCTGATTAAGTGGAATAGGGATAGGTTTACGGCCACGGCCTTTCTGATACTGTCGTAACTGGAATACATAAGCCAAAATCTGTGCAACCGCGGTAAATAAGCCTTCAGGAATTTGCTGATCTATCTTAGTGGTATGGTAAATTGCTCTAGCAAGCGGCGGCGCAGAAACAATGGTAATATCATGTGAACGCGCAATTTCGCGGATTTTAAAGGCAACATCATCAACACCTTTAGCAATCACAAAAGGCGCTGCTGAACGCTTCACATCATATTTAATAGCCACAGCAAAATGCTCAGGGTTGACCACAATAACATCGGCATTCGGCACTTCAGCCATCATGCGTCGTTGCGCTAATTCACGCTGCATTTGTCGAACTCGTCCTTTAACCTCAGGCTTACCTTCGGTATCTTTATATTCATCCTTGACTTCTTGCTTGGTCATTTTAAGCTGTTTGTTGTGATTCCAAATTTGGAATGGCACATCAATAACAACAATAAATAAAATCGAAGAACATAACAGAATAAACATCCAAATCAGTAAATCTAAAGCATGGTAGACGTTGCCCGGAAGATGGTCACTAGACAACAACATAATATCGTTAAAATAGTAACTTAATAAAAAGTATGCCGAAAAAGCCACGACGGAAAACTTAGCAATACCTTTAGTCAGTTCAACTAATGCTTGCACACCAAACATACGTTTAAAACCCGCTATAGGGCTCATTTTACTGGCTTTAGGCATCATTGCCTTAGTCGAAAAATTAATTCCTCCGAGTAAAATATTCCCGATAAATGCCACAACAACAATCAATAACATAATTTTAGCCATCGGCCAGGCTATTTCGCTTGTAACCACGCCCCATACATTGAACATTTCATTTGTATCAAAAATTTGCGCCCTATCCATGGTAAATACGGTTTCAAACACCCGAACTAAGCTGATGGCTAGACTTGGGCCCAACATATAAAAGCCACTGGCAGCCGAAATTAATACTGCCGCAGTTCCCAGTTCTTTTGAGCGAGCAATCTGGCCTTTTTCCCGCGCCTGTTCTAAACGCCTCCCTGTGGGTTCCTCACTACGTTCGCCACTTGATTCTTCAGCCATTTGCAGCTCCTAATATCATCAGATAAGGCCATCGGCGTTACATTGCAAACTGAGCATATCGCAGAGCAAAAGCTGAGCGGTAGACCAAACCTCATCAAAATGAGCCATGACAGGCGTTAAGGTTAACCAAAGAATAAATAGCCCGCCGATCATAGTGATCGGAAAACCAATAGAGAAAATATTTAATTGCGGCGCGGCGCGGGTCATCACACCAAAGGACAAGTTCACTAATAATAAGGCAATGATTGCCGATATCGACATAGTTAACGCTGCGCCAAACATATACGAACCCCAGTCAGCTAATGCCCGATAACTGGTAAGAGTTAAACCTTGATTGGAAATAGGTAGCGTTTCAAAACTTGCGACCAACATACGGATCATTAACAGATGACCATCGACGGCTAAGAAAATCAACGTCGCAAGCAATAGAAAAAAGTTACCAATGACAGGTGTTTGCTGCCCAGACCCAGGATCAACCATAGAAGCAAAGCCTAAACTGGTTTGCATACCGATAATCTGCCCTGTTAATACAAATACTTGCATCACCATCTGAGTAACAAACCCCATAGCGACACCAATAATAATTTGCTGAGCCGTAATAAATACAGCTCCTAAAGAGAATAATTCGACGTTCTCAACAGGAGGAAGAATAGGAGCAATAGAGAAGGTAATCGCCATGGCTAATAATAAACGCACACGGGCAGGTGTGGTTGCAGCGCCAAATACCACCATCACCATCAGCATACTCGCCACCCGAAATAAGGGCCAAATATACGCTGCAATGGTTTGGGTTATGGTATCGAGCAACACCTCCATTTTATTAGCCTATCACTTGCGGAATGCGATTAACCATCTCGATAAAAAAGTCCATTAGGGTTTGAACCAACCAATGACCCATAAACATTAAACCGAACAGAGTGACTAATAATCGAGGTAAGAAACTTAAGGTTTGCTCGTTAATTGATGTCGCAGCTTGGAATACAGCAACGATAAGCCCAATGCCGAGTCCTGGTAGCACAATAGCCGACACCATCATTACAATAACGGCGAGTGCCTCGCGAAAAATATCAATTAGGGCTTCTGGACTCATGCGTATTTCCCTTTGGCTACCCGAAACTATTGGCTAATGTCCCAAGGACTAAGCTCCAACCATCAACGAGAACAAATAGCATTATCTTAAACGGCAGAGACACAATCATAGGAGAAAGCATCATCATACCCATGGCCATCAGAATACTCGCAACTACAAGATCTAATACCAAAAACGGCACAAAGAGCATAAAACCAATTTGAAAAGCGGTTTTTAGCTCACTGGTTATAAATGCAGGAATAAGCACACTCATAGGCGCTTCTTCAGGGGACTTAATCCCTTGATAACCAGAAATTTCAATGAACGTTTTTAAATCCGTCGTTCTGACTTGACCTAGCATGAACGCCCTAATGGGTTCTTTACCTTTATCAAATGCTTGCTGTAACGTTAACTGCTCTTCGATATAGGGCTTTACACCTTCGTCATAAATTCGGTCAAACACGGGCGCCATAATAAAAAAGGTCATAAACAAACTCATACCAATTAAGACCTGATTAGAAGGAGTTTGTTGTAAACCAATGGCTTGACGCAAAATAGAGAGGACAATAATAATCCGCGTGAAAGAGGTCAACATAATCAGCATCGCGGGTAAAAAGCTTAGCGATGTCATCAGCAGTAAAATTTGCATGGTAACCGAATATTCGGTTGAACCGTCTGGCCCCGTTGTGACAGTCACTGCGGGTAAAACACCATCAGCAGCCCATGCCGATGGCATAAAGAGCAAAATGATGAACCCAACTAACGCCAGAATACGTGTTGTCATTGTTTTGATTTCGCCTGACGTAGCCGACTCGCAAAAGAGTCTGACTCGATGTGGATTGGCTCAGCCAGCTTATCTATCAAATTGACCTGCTGTGCACTAACACCAATTAAATATTGTTGTGCCCCCAGTTGCACCAACACTATCCGCTCTTTCTGTCCAAGAGACGTCACTGCAAGCGTTTTTAAAACACTATTATTGGCAGGAACAAGATTAAAACGTCTTAATAAATATGCCAGAGTAAAAATTAACAACAAAACAACAATTAAGCCACCTAACATACTCGCCAAGGTCGCTATCTGCGAAGGCTCATGTAATGATGCAGCAGAATTAGCGATATTAGTAGTATTTGGCGTGTTATCAGCCAGTAAGCTAGTTCCTTCAGCCTGCGAGGCTACGGCTAAACTCAGTATTACCGATGTATTCATCAAAAAATCCAACTCGATTTATCTTCACTATTATTTAAGCTTTTTAATGCGCTCAGTCTGGCTGATAACATCGGTTAAGCGAATACCAAATTTATCGTTTACCACCACCACTTCACCATGAGCAATCAATGTTCCGTTGACCATCACATCCAGTGGCTCACCAGCAACCCTATCTAGCTCGACTACAGAACCTTGATTCAACTGCAATAGATTACGAATACTGATATAACTACGACCCACTTCCATCGAAATAGTCACGGGAATATCTAAAATCGTATCTAGCTTTGCTGCCTCAGCTTGACTAATCGGCCTTGAATCGTCTACCAGCTCATCAAGCTTAATTGCGTTAGCTTCTTCTAGTGCTTGTTCTGCCATTGCTGCAGCCCAATCATCGTTATCTTCTGTGCTCATCTTACTTCACCCTATAATTCTGATATATCACGAGTTTTATTTTTTCGTGTCACTAATTGCAACTCGGATTTGACGGTTTCTGGACGCGGGATTTTTTCACAAATCTTAAGAGCTAGATTATCTCTAGAACGCCCCATTTTACAACGGTACGTTGGTAAGTCTTCGATTCTCATCATGATATATTCTGGTAACTCAATTGGAATAATATCACCCGCTTTAAAATTCATCACATCCTTAAGAGTCACTTCATGTTCAACAATGTTGGCATCAAATCCGACCTTAACATCCATTATTTCATCGTGTAGCGCTTGGGACCAACGCATGTCAGTATCTTGTTTATCACTCTGTACCCCCGCATCGAGTAACTCTCGAATGGGCTCAATCATAGAGTAGGGCATGGTTATATGAAAATCCCCCCCGCCGCCATCGACTTCAATATGGAATGAATTGATGACCACTACTTCTGTAGGACTGACGATGTTTGCCATGGCTGGATTAACTTCTGAGTCCAAATAATCGAACTCGACATCCATTACTGGCGCCCAAGCTTCTTTATAATCTTCAAAAATAATCTTCAGTAATAATTGTACAATTCGTCTCTCTGTCGGCGTGAATTCTCGACCTTCAATTTTTGCATGGAAACGTCCATCACCACCAAAAAAGTTGTCGACGAGAATAAACACTAATCGCGCTTCCATAGTGATCAGCGCAGTCCCTTTTAGTGGGCTAAAACGCACCATGTTTAAGCTTGTAGGAACGAATAGTGTATGAACGTACTCTCCAAATTTGAGCATTTGTACGCCGTTAATGGATACTTCAGCAGCACGACGCATCATATTGAACATACTGATCCGTAAGTGACGGGCAAAACGCTCATTAACGATTTCCAACGTGGGCATACGCCCACGTACTATTCGATCTTGCGAAGAGAAATCATAGGACCGTGCATCCTCAGGGGAGATGTCATCTTCATCGTCATCGACGTCATCGACTCCGTGTAAAAGCGCATCAATTTCGTCTTGGCTTAATAAATCACTCACTATATTGCCTTCGCCTCTTTAGATTTCTTACCGACTGACAGTACAGTTGTTACTGCATAACAAAGCCGGTGAATAATACTTTTTCGACCACTTTACGCCCCGTCACTGACTGCAGGGTATTTTGCACACTCAAAAGTGCTAGCTGGCGTAATTCATCTTTACCCGCTTGCGTACTGAGCCTCTGAACGTTGGAACTACTAAACGTAGTCAACAGTGCATCTTCAATTAACGGAATGTGTTTTTGTGTCAGCACTTCATCTTCAGTTCCGCGTACCATAAGTTGAACCTTAATCTCAACTAAGCGGGCTCTATCTGAACCGGGAAGATTGAATAAAAAGGGACGTGGCATAGGAACATAAGCGGCAACCCCTGCCCCACTTGGCACTTCTGTTTGTACAGCACCCTCTGCGGGAATGGCCACATCTTCTGAACTGCTTCCTAGAAAAAACCATAATACGGCAGCGATAATCAACAGAACAACAAGTCCCGCGCCTACGATAAAGAGTTTTTTCTTGCTTTTCGATTTTTCAGTGCTTTCCAGCTCTAACGATTCTTCCTTAGGCATTCACTATTCTCTTCAATTTAGGCGAAAACGTATTACGTTTTACTATCTTTATCAAAACGTAACTACATTATTAGTGCGAGTCATCGCTATAGGTTACCTGCTTAAGCGTAATAATCTATACCTGAATTTATACTCGTGGTTTGATTTAACACTAAATTAAGTTCTTCTGCTGAGATTTCATCCACATCAGCATGATTTGAACCTTCTCCATCGCCAAAACCACCTTCTCGACGTTGGCCTTGGTCCCCTTGGAAAACATGACTGTCAGCTAATTGCATACCTTGTTCTTGTAATAATTCACGTAGTCTTGGCATGGCTTGTTCAACCAAATCGCGAGTTTGTGACTGAGTTACATGAAACTGCACTTGGGTTTGATCGCCATGTACTTGTATTTTCACCAGCATATGGCCTAATTCTGGCGGATCGAGTCGGATCTCGGCGTGTTGAATACCTTGGCTTACCATAGTAATCAACTGCTGTCTCATGACGGGTGAAAACCGTTGAATCATCTCTTGCATTTGATTCTGCTGTTCAACACCTTGGCGTAAGGACAATTGTACCGGCACAGTTTCTTGACGGCTCAACTGCGAAAGTGATAATCCCTGGGTTGATGATGTAGGCTTAAGATCTGAGAAAGCACTGTCATCGTCCATGGAGTTGCCGTCTCGTGGAGTCTCCATAGCAACAATCAATTTAGCATCTTTAAGTAATAAATTTGCCGCTGCATCAGTATTCATATCCGCATCAAGAGATTTTTTTGGTCCTGTCTCCGTTTTGGATACCTCAGATGCAACGGGAGAACCTAAGGTATCAAACTCAAAAGTATTTGCCGATGTAGTGCTATTAGCGGATTTGAGACCAGTAAGTGCCGAGTCATTAGCCATTGGTTTTGCGATAGTGACTTGATTAATCAGATTGTCTTGAGACTTATCAATAGCACTATTGATATTTGTTGCCACTGACTGGTTTTTCGTATATTCATTGCTTAATATCATCGAGTCATCGATTACATCACTTATATTCTGGGTATCAGCAAGCGCATTGGTGCCTAATGGTGATATCAATGAAGGATCTGCTGATAACGCCAGTGACTCATTAATATTTTGATCATCAGAAATTACCGTTTCAACATCAATTATTGCACCTTCACCTTCAGTGTTCAAAAACGCTAACGGCAACACATCTCCCTCTGCTGCCGTTTTCTTCATGTCATTTGCCATACCGATTTGAGCAAAGATGAGGCTAACATCGTCACTATCCGTTAATTTATCTTCATCTAGGGATTTATCTTGAGATGTAATCTGCGAAGACTCATCTAGATTGACCGATGTTTTTTTAGATGACAAAACAGCGTTCGAGTTAGCAGTAACGGAAGAGAGTGTAGATGAAAAGTCTTCATTATTAGACTCTTGTGAAGATATCTTCGCGGAGTTGGCCGCAGCATTTCCTGTTTTACTCAACAGGATATTGGTCATTTGTTGCATAAGCACTCCCAAACATTACCCATGCTTCACTGAAAACAGCTAGGTAGAAACGTCAATTTATCGCTGCGATTGCAGAGGTATGGCATAGACCCAAGCAAATAAGATGCCAAAGCGTTAACGTTTACGGTGCATATCGTATGATTGGAGACAATTCATTCGAAGTGTAAGTTTATAGCCTGATATAAACAACAGCTTGGCTCAAAACCAGAGTTAGCACTCACTGAATGAGCAAGCGTAAAATAAGCCTAGCGCTGATGACGACGGAAAAACTGTTGAGAAGCAAATTCATCAGTCATTTTTTGTTCGCGTTTTTGCTCAACAACTTGGCGCTTTTTCTCTTTACTGGCTAATAGTAATTCCACCGCTTTACGTTTTTTCTGTTTTTCTAACCAATGCTGTTGTCTATATTCCTTTTGCATTTCCCCATCGGCAACGACACGATTTTGCTGAATAATAGCATCGTCAATCTGTCGAATAAAACGATGAAATTGGTGATAGTGATTAGCGCTAATCGCCTGCCCTTGCTGGGACTGCATTTGTTTCATGTAGTCTAAGCGGTAGTTATTGAGTGCACTCAGTTGATTCAGGCGTTTTTGACACTCTAACTGCGCTGATTTAAGCAACAAGGCCGCTTGTTCTTCGGCATCATTGGCTAACTTTAACACTAACAACAACGGATCGGCGTTAGCCATAATTCACCTCAATTAGTTCAAGCTAGCCATTATTTACATTGCGCGGCAAGTTGCCCGAGCATGAGTTGGCTATCGGCAAAACTGAATGCATCGCGCATGGTTTGTCGCAAAAAAGCATTCATTGCCGGCTGTAATCGTATCGCATTATCGATGCGGGGATCGCTACCTTGAGCGTAAGCCCCAATGGAAATCAAATCTCGATTTTGCTGATACAAAGAATAGGTTTGTTTAACGCGGCGCATCGCTTCCAAATGCTCATTGGAAATGACCATAGGCGCGACTCGGCTAATGGACGCTTCAATATCTATTGCGGGATAATGGCCGGAATCGGCAAGTGAACGTGATAATACAATATGACCGTCGAGAATTGCGCGAGAAGCATCGGCAATGGGATCCTGTTGATCGTCACCTTCGGTCAGCACAGTATAAAATGCCGTAATTGAACCTTGGCCAGGGCCACCGTTTCCGGCGCGCTCAACTAAACGCGGCAGCTTAGCAAACACTGACGGCGGATAACCTTTCGTGGCAGGCGGCTCACCGACAGCCAAAGCAATTTCGCGCTGCGCTTGGGCATAACGAGTCAAACTATCCATGAGTAACAAAACGTTATAGCCTAAATCCCGAAAATATTCGGCAATTCTAGTCGAGGTTTCACAGGCACGAAGGCGCATTAACGGCGAGGTATCTGCAGGTGCTGCGACAACAACGGATCGCGCTCGGCCTTTTTCTCCGAGGATCTCTTCAATAAATTCTTTGACTTCGCGGCCACGCTCGCCCACCAGTCCAACCACAATAATGTCAGCAGTGGTGCCACGGGTCATCATGCCTAAAAGCACACTTTTACCCACGCCAGAACCCGCAAATAAGCCCATACGCTGGCCTTTGCCCACGGTCAACATAGCGTTGATCGCACGCACACCCACATCGAGTGGTTCGGTAATGGCACGGCGAGATAAAGGATTAATCACAGCGCTATGTCGCGGTGCTTGTTGATCGGTTTGCAGCGCCCCTAAACCATCTAACGGCACACCGTTACCATCAAGCACGCGCCCTAATAGTGATAAACCTACATTGAGTCCGGTTTGCTCACCCAAAGGCACCACGCGCGCACCGGGCAATACTCCACGCAATTCTTCTATGGGCATTAAATACAAAAGTTCACCATCAAACCCAACGACTTCGGCAATTAATTCACCAGCCATGGTTTCAATAGAACATAAACTGCCCACCGGTGCCCGGCAACCACTCGCCTCTAGAGTTAAACCCACCACCCGCACTAACTGACCACTGGCCACGGCGCGAAACGGAGGAACTTTATCGGTATGACGATTGAGTTTATTCAATAGTTGATGTTGGCGATTTAGCATGTGCTCCGGCATCCTATTTGGTATCTAAATGCTCACCTGTGTTCGAGGCTGATAGCATATCCTTAGCGTCTTGGTTAACCGTATCGACAGTTTGGTTATCTGCATCATTTACAGTTTGATCATCTGTAGACTCCATCGCCTCAGAAGTAACCACTTGTTTAGCGGTATTTTCAGACTCAATAGTCTCCTGAAGTTGATGTTGTTTATCACTCAAATGCATATGTTGGTTGCGTAGTGACTCGAATACGGTATCAATGCGTGATGAAAGCGTTAAATCAACTAAAGAGCGATGACTACTAAGAATACAATCGCCAGCACTTAAAGTCGGGTCGACTTCAAGTTCCCATTTGCTACGGGTCAATTGAGCGGTGGAATAAAGTTGTTCAACAAGAGTCACATCGTCAGAATGCAAGCGAATGGTCACTGCTTGCTCCTTAATCGGAAGCGATTCTACGCCTAAGCGCAGTGCAGAAAGCACTTGTTCTGGATGGGTTTTTAATTCGTGACCTATGACCGATTTAGCTAATGTCATGCTCAAGTTAAGTAGGGAAAGTTCAATATCGCCATCGAGTAATTGCAATGGTTTTTCAAATTGAGTTAATAAGGCTTCAAACCGTGATAATAATGTTTTAGCTTGGGCTAAGCCGGTTTCTAATCCTTGCTCATGCCCTTGGGTGAGCCCTTCGGTGTGCCCCTGCTCTAAGCCTTCTAAGCGGCCTTTTTCTAACCCTTGTTCATACCCTTGCTGCTTGCCCTCGGTAAAGCCTTCTTCTTCTGCTTGAGCACGAATATCTTCAATCTCAGCCATGGTTGGCGGAGCCACACTCTCAACGGTTGTTGGCTTAGGCTGTTGATGATTTGAACGACCAAATAGATTTGATATTGAATCATCTTCAGCTTCAGTGACATCAGGCAGCGCCCAATGACTAAATTCGATATCACTATCGCTCACAATTTTATTCGACAATTTATTGTCACTTGGATTAGAGGAACTCATCGCCACCAGTGCCACCCAACATAATTTCGCCGCTATCGCTTAAACGACGGGCTATCGACAGGATTTCTTTTTGAGCCACTTCCACCTCACTAATACGAATAGGCCCCATGGCCTCAAGATCGTCACGTAATAGTTCAGCGGCACGTTTAGACATGTTGTTCAAGAATTTATCTTTCAGCTGCTCATCAGTGCCTTTGAGTGCTTTCATCAATACATCTTGTTGTACTTCCCGTAGCATGGCTTGAATACCGCGATCATCAACATCGAGTAAGTTTTCAAATACAAACATCAAATCTTGAATTTGCTGCGCCATTTCTTCGTCTGACTCGCGCATGGTTTCCATCAACTGGCTTTCAATGCCGGTATCTAAGTAGTTCATAATGTTGGCAGCCGCTTTTAGGCCACCCATTTTCGCTGCTTGTGCACCACCTTGGCCAGCAAACTGTTTCTCCATTATATCGTTCAGCTCTTGTAATGCCGCAGGTTGTACTTCTTCAAGGTTTGCGATACGCATCATTAAATCTAGACGGGTATTCTCTGGGAATTGACCGAATATCTCCGCCGCTTGATCGGGATCTAAATAAGATAAAACAATCGTTTGGATTTGAGGATGCTCATTTTGAATAATGGTCGCTACCTGACGCGCATCCATCCACTTCAACGAATCTAAGCCCTTGGCACCGCTACCCATGATGATTTGTTCAATCAAGTTGCCCGCTTTATCAGCTCCTAATGCAGCGGTTAAGGCTTTGCGAACAAACTCTTCGCTGTTAAAACCAATGGACGAATACTTTTGAATATCATCAAGAAACAGCTTGTGTACTCCGATCACTTTTTCTTGACCAAAATCCTCCATCGCGGCCATCGCCATGCCTACTTTTTGCACTTGCTTTGGCTCTAAGTGCTTTAAAATAGAGGCAGCATCGGTCTCACTCAGGCTAAGAAGTAAGATGGCGGTTTTTTCAACGCCACTGATATCTTGAATATTGAAGCCAGATGCAGCAGTGACGTCTTTCGTCTTATTCTCAGCCATTGTCTTGTAACCAATTTTTTATTACTTGGGTAGATAGCTCAGGCTCATTGGCCACAAGCGCACGAATAGCCTTAATCATATCATCATCTTTGTGAAGATTAGGGATATGAATTGAACCATCATCGGCATAACTGTATTCCGCCTCTTTGGTATTGAGCATCCCCAAAGTGTCAGCTGCATACTGATCCTCTATTTCCGCCAGTTCATTCCCGAGCCTCATATCCTCAGGCATATCCACACTGTCTGGGTAGATTAAACGCTTTAGCATCGGGCGCACTACCGCTAAAATCAGCACTAGGATAACCAATGCACCAATGCCTAACTTAACTGCACGCCAGAACCAAGGTTGCTCCCATAAATCGGGTGCGGGTAAATCATCAACTAATTGATCCATAAACGGAACTGTGACAACTTCCAGTACATCACCTCGTTGTGAGCTAAACCCCACAGCGCCTTCGAGCAAGCGACGAATATTACTTAACTCTTGCTCTGTGCGAGCTACACGTGCCACTTGCCCCGTTTCTCCGGCGGCGCCAGGTTTGAAATCAACAGCCACAGATACACTGATACGGCGAACAGAACCGACTTGTTGGCGAGTATGGCTAATAGTGGTATCCAGCTCAAAATTACGCGTCGCTTCACGGTGCGAATTACCCGCGATGACTGACTCTGTTGCTGTCGTAGCGTCTTCTGGAATATTTGATTCCATTGGGGGTTGGTTGGTTAATGCGCCTGGAATGCCACCTGAAGAGCCCGTGCTATTATTTTCAACGGTCATCTCGCTACGCAATGCTGGTAAATCAGGATTATAACGCTTTGATGTTTGCTCGACCGCAGTAAAATCCATGCTGACATCAACTTGCGAGGTGAAATTTTCAGGGCCTAAAATAGGTACTAAAATGGATTCAATCTTAGTACGGTACTCGGCTTCTTTTTGCTGCACTAACTCAAGTTCGCGGCGCGCTATTGCTGATGCGCCATCCTGACTACCTGAGTTTAATAAACGGCCGTTAGAATCGGTGACGGTAACACGTGCAGGCTCGAGTCCTTGAACCGCTGAGGCGACAATATCGACAATAGCATCAACTTCACCTTGGCCCAGACCGCCACGGCGAGTGTTGATAACCACAGTCGCACTCGGTTTTGAGGCGTTACGAGCAAAGACGTTCTCTTTAGGTAAGGCTAAGATCACTTTGGCACGGCTAACACTTTGCAGCTGTTCAATTGCACGAGCTAAATTTTCTTCTTGGCTGTGCTTAAGGCGGGCTTGTTCCATTCTTTGGCTCACACCAAAACCACTGTCTTGAGTCAAAAAATCTTTATTAGCGGTAGAATTGTCAATGCCAGCACGGCTCAACATCATTTTGACTTCTTGGTATTTATCTTCAGGAACTTTAATAACGTCTACATCAATCTGATACTTCACTTTATTTTTATCAAGCACATCTAGCACCTGAACCATTTCCTCGGTTTCCATCTTACCTAATGGACGATACTCAGGCTCTTGGGCCCAAAGCATCACAAATACGGCTAAGGCCAAACAAATTGCCAACGCTAAAATCATTGTAATCTGGCGCAGACTGTCAGCACTGCCAAGATTTGCCATCATTCCTGGCTTATGTTCTTGCTGGACACCTTGGTCAGTTAAGTCGGAATTAGATCCAACAATCATTTCTGTACTCACGATTCGTACCTGCTAATTGGGTTATTTATTGGCCTAGACAGGCATGCTCATGATTTCTTTATAAGCTTCTACAAGTTTATTGCGCACTTGCACCGTTGCCTCAAAGGCGACACTGGCTTTTTCACGGGCGATGACGGTATCAGATAAAGAAACCGTAGTATCCCCCATCTCTAAGCGCGTCGCTAGGTTTGATGATGCCGACTGTAAGCCGCTCACATTACCGACGGCTTGTGATAGCAACTGTCCGAAGTCTGCACCACTAGTGTTATTGACTTGCTGCATGATATTTGGCTGAACGCCGAAAGACGGCGTGATTTCGCCTTGGAGTTTCTGCATTTCCTGCAGGAATGAATTTGCGCCTATTTGCATGCTGAGCTCCCAGTCGTCGAGTTCTTGACGTTCAAAATATCTATATTGAGACAATGCAAAATAACGGCCAAGTTTTCAGTTGGTCGTTATTAACAAGAAACTGACGGATAAAAGAAGAAATCAATATTTAGGCGTTTTGAATTCTATGGTTAACTTGGGTAATTAATCTTTAGCACATAGAGCCTCACACATAAGGTGGAGGCGATGATATTGTTAATTGAATTTATAGGCTAATTTGGCAGTTGTATGCCCATATCACGCATCTTAGCCATTTTATATCTTAGGGTACGAGCACTGATACCTAATTTTTCAGCAACCAGTTTACGACTGCCCTGACATAGGTTTAGCGTTTCAAGAATAATCACGTGTTCTTGTGCTTTAAGCTCTTCACCTAAACCATCGGGCTCAGTCGCAAATGGATCTAAGTCTTCACTACCCAAAATCACGTCTTGGGTATCGATAATTATGTCATTCACAGTAATCAATTGACCCGTTCTTAATATCAAAGCTCGCTGGATCACATTGTCGAGTTCACGTACGTTACCAGGCCAGCGATGACTCAATAACCGACGACGCGCATTCTCATCCAATTCCGGCACATCGGCAACATTCAATGCTTTAGCATGCTTGACCAATAAATGACGTGCAAGCGGCAGTATGTCCGCTGGTCGTTGATTTAGTGCTGGCCAAGCTAAGGGAAACACGTTAATCCTATAATAAAGATCTTCTCTAAACCCACCTGCCGCTACGACAGATTTTAAATCACGGTTTGATGTGGCGAGCACACGCACGTCTAATTTGATGGTTTTACGACCACCTAAACGCTCAACTTCGCGTTCTTGTAATACCCGTAATAATTTAGCTTGTAAGCTCAAATCCATCTCAGATATTTCATCTAGCAGTAAAGTGCCACCTTGAGCTTGCTCAAATTTACCCGGACAAGCTTGATAGGCACCCGTAAATGCGCCTTTTTCATAACCAAAAAGCGTTGCCTCGAGCATATTCTCAGGAATAGCCGCACAGTTAATGGCAACAAAGGCTTGATCAGCGCGGCTGCTGTGTTGATGAATATAACGTGCTAATACTTCTTTACCCGAACCACTTGGACCTAAAATCATCACTGAAGCATCAGATGCGGCAACACGTTGAGCCAGAGCTAACAGCGCTAAACTTTTCTCGTCAGCAACCACCGGCTGATCTACATTTTGCTTTAACGGCAAATAACGCGAAACCTGATTGAGTAAAACTTCAGGGGCAAAGGGTTTGGCTAAATAATCAACAGCACCTAATTTAATGGCATTAACGGCACTGCCGATAGTCGCGTAGGCCGTCATCAACAACACTGGTAACTTAGGATGATGCTGCTGTAAATAGTTTAATAAACCTAAACCACCGATGCCCTGCATTTGTACGTCACTAATGACTAAATCAAACTGATGTTGTTTCAAGGCTAATATCGCATCTTCACCCGAGGCCACATCAATGCATTCATACTGAGCGAGCATTAGAGTATCAAGTAAAGCCTCACGCAATGATGCATCATCTTCAACGAGTAACAACTTGGCTTCAGACATGGGATGTCTCCAAAGGTAATACGCGCGCAGATTTAGCACGAGGAAAAACTAAAGACACTGTACAACCCTTATTAGGTACACAACTGAGTTGCAGCTGCCCACCATGATTACTGACTACAGATTGCACAACAGCCAACCCAAGTCCCGTTCCCTGCGCTTTGGTGGTAAAAAAAGGTTCAAGTACCTTATTTTGCATACTCGCGTCTAAACCTTTACCATTATCGATGACATCCAATAATAACTGCTCGCCCTCTTCTTTCGCTTCAATCCGAATTTCAGTCGCGCCAGCTTCAAGACTATTCATCACTAAGTTATTAATTGCTGAGCTTAATGCGTTCGAATTAGCCAACATCAAGCTGCTTGATACATCATGGAATGACAAGTCACATCCTTGCTGTGCAGCTATCGGTTCACAATTAGCTAAAACATTGTTGATAACATCGGTAAGCGAAATTAAGTCTCCGAGTTGATCCTGGCGCCCTTTAGCCATCAATAGCATGTCATTAACTTGACGTTCCAATTCATTAAGTCTATCAACAAGCTTCTGTTGAAACTTAGTTTTAGCGGCGTCTGACAACTTAGGGCTCGCTAAATTAGAGGCATACAACAAGGCCGCAGATAATGGTGTACGTACCTGATGGGCCAAAGTCGCGACCATTTTACCGAGTGCAGATAAGCGCTGTAGATGGGAGATGTTTTTCTGTAATAATCGAGTTTCAGTTAAGTCAGTTAATACGATTAACTGACCAGGCTCTGGTGTAAGGGGAGTAATAGCTAGTTTGACACGGCGACCATTGCGCAGCGATACCTCATGCCCATCATCATCCTGTGGGGCAAACGCACTGTGGATCACATCAATCCATCGAGCCCCGCACAACGAACGTTCAAGTAATTCAATCGCAACCGGATTAGCATCTGTAACGATACCGTCGCCATTGATAATCACCACGCCAGATGGCATAGCCTGTAAAATATGTTCCATACGATTGGACATATTTGCGGCCTCACGCAGTTGGTTCCATTGTTTGCTAGTGTGCTTGAATGACTCGATTTGCGCTAGTGGATTGGCTGACATAGTCACTCCGTCAATAAATTGCTTATGACGGAGTGACTGCAGAATCTATGCCAAATTAGAAATTAAAATCTAGAGGGTAAAACTACTTCAATAACAATGAAATAGAAGGTTAATCTTTCGTCATACCATACTTACGCATTTTCTCAACTAAAGTTGTACGACGTATTCCGAGCATTTCTGCGGCACGAGCCACGACGTTATCTTGCAGCTCTAGCGCCTGACGTATCATGTCGATTTCAAGCTCGGCTAATAAATCCTTAAGATTGACACCTTCAGGGGGTAATTCACTTGGGAAACGCGTTTCAGGGATGTCTACTGGCTCTTCATCACTAAAAATAGAAGCAAAAACATCACGTTCTTGTTGTTCTTCACTCATCTCCACACAAAATTCTGGCACATCAATATGGCGATACTTAACGGGTAAATCATTAACATCCACCAGTCCGCCCGGATACAAGATCGTCAGCCGTTCAACTAAATTTGATAACTCACGTACGTTACCAGACCAAGCGTGTTCTTTCAGTGATTCAATCGCGCGCTGCGTAAAACGTACTTTACCGCGACCTTCGTTATAGACTCGGCTAACCAACTCCTGTAATAACAAAGGCACGTCATCCTTGCGCTCACACAAGGCTGGCATTTCAATCGGAAATACGTTAAGGCGATAGTAAAGATCCTCTCGAAACTCACTAACGCTGATCATGGTTTCTAAATCTCTATGGGTTGCTGCTACGACACGCACATCAGCATTAATGGTCTTTGAGCCACCAACACGTTCAAATACTCGTTCTTGCAGTACACGCAGTAATTTAACTTGCATTTGTAAGGGCATATCACCTATTTCGTCCAGAAACAGTGTACCGCCTTCTGCTAGTTCAAAACGGCCTTTACGCGAAGATATCGCCCCAGTAAAAGAGCCCTTTTCATGGCCAAAAAGTTCACTTTCTAATAACTCTGGCGGTATAGCGCCGCAGTTAATAGGAATAAAGGGTCCATCGCGGCGTTCGGACAAATAATGGATATTACGGGCTACGACTTCCTTACCCGTACCTGATTGCCCCAGTACAAGCACAGTTGCCTCGGAGGTCGCGACTTGATTAATCAAGTGCCTTACATTAGCAATGCCATCACTGCGACCAACTAAGCTTCGAAATAACTTAGTTTGATTCGCACTAGTCGGTACTTGGTGACGTTTAACTTGACCAAAAACCTGGCAGAAATGCAACAATTCTGTCAGCTGAGGATAATTTAATGGCTCTTCAATACACCCAAGAATATTAGAGACTTGTAGCTCTCCCGCACTCCCAATTAACAATATGGGCTGCCACGGATATTGGATAGCAGTCTCTTTCAACGCTTCAAGTTCTATAGCATCAGCTAAAATAACTAAGGCACGAAAACGAGTATCTTTGAGACTTGCACTTAAATTTTCTACGACAATTTGCTCAACCTGCTCGCCTAAAAAATCAAAAATGCAACATAGGCGACTGAGTCGCTCTAATGGTGGTCCGACAAGTAAAATTCGTTGATCTGTTTGCATCATTCAGTAGACCGTAAAACGCTAATATTTATTAATTCGCATTAATTATTTATGGTTAGTTGCTGTAAAAGCTTAACAAATTCAATGTAAAAAATCTGTTCCACAATCACGACTACGATGAATATTGTATTATCAGCAGACGAGAAGCAAGCCTCTCATGAGGATTATGCCAAACTGAATTGATTTTAGTACATTTAAGACAAGGTCACAGTCACTTTGGTCAACAAATTGACGATGGACAATAAAAAGACGCACTAATTGCGTCTTTATGAAGCTATAACTAATCGTTAATTCGTTTCTGTATGAGCTGACATATGATGTTTATCAGCAGGGATAGCATCCCATCCTTCTTTTATATTACGTAAAATATCACACACGTCATCGATAGCTTGAACATCATTATTAAGATTAGCTTCAGATATTTTTCGCAACATAAAATCGTAAAGATCGCTCAAATTTCGAGCTATCTGACCACCGGTATCCATATCTAAGCTATTGTTTAAGCCGTTGATAATACCTATAGCTTTACCTATATAAATCCCTTTATTTGATAAATCGCGCTGCTCGATTGCAAGGCGACTTTGAGCAAGACGCTGCAATGCTCCAGCGAACATTAACTGTATAATTCGATGTGGTGAAGCGACTGTAATTTCACTTTCTAATGATACCTTACGATACGACTGTAATGACCCTCGCATAAACACCTACCTATTTGAATCTATTGTTTCGTAAACATTAATTTGGCGCTTGTTTTTACTGCTAGCATGCAGCAATGCTTGTCTATCTGCCATGATAACGTTTGATTGAATTGTAAACGTCTCATTTAAATCAAGCTGATATTGGAGATAATCTGCATCATCCATTTTGTCATCATTAAGTAGTAGACTTAGTAAAACTTGGCGCTCACCGACTAGTTTAAGCAAGTTTGATACCATATCGTCAGATTGTGGCTCTTCAGCAGGGGTTTTAATTAATTTGCTCAAAACCTCACTTAATTGAATATTAAGCTCATCAAGTTGTTTCATTGCGTTTATACCTTAGCTGATATTAAATTAACTTTTTCTAACCGCTCCTGGCAATGAATTTAAACGATCCATTAAACCTGAGCCCTGCTGATTAAGTTGTCCAACCACTAAGTCCATTTTATTAAACTGTTTTGATAAGCGAGCAGTTAGCTGATCCATTTTGAGTGTGAAAGCGACTCTTTGATCACTCAATTGTTTTTGCTGAGTGGTATAACTCGTTTGACGATCTGCGATCAATCCCCGAGATTTAACATAGCTATCGGCAACATCATTAAATCGATTTGCAAGCCCCTTCTCAGAGTTAGAAAACAAGGCTTCAACACTGGACATATCTTCCGAAAGCACTTTATCAAGCTTGGTATCATCTACAGATAATTTGCCATATCTATCAGTTTTAATACCAATATCATATAAAGCTATTGTCCCACCACTTTCGGTTGGTACTCTCTCACTTGATATACCACGTAGCTGTGATTCTATTGAGCGGATCATTGAGTCACCTTGCAATGCCGCTGCAGTTTTTGTATCTTGATTATAGGACGACATTTTATCAACTGCTGTCACCAAACTATTATAAGCATCTACAAACGCTTTAACATTGGTTTTAACAGCATCATTATCTTGAGTAATTTTTAACGTAGTCGTTTTAGCAATATCGGCATCAGTTAAACTCAGCGTAACACCCGTAATCGCATTTTTAACTTCATTACTTTGTGAAGTGACTTTTTGATCATCAATATAAATAATTGCATTTTTAGCATCTTGCAGCGTGGTAGTATTTCCTGCGCCAAACATATCCGTAAGCCCAGTACCTGCTGTATCATTCGCTGTTATAGTAATCTGATTATCTTCACCGGATTTATTTGAGCTAAAAACTAAGCGACTTCCAGCATCACTTGTGATAACCGTCGCAGTCACTCCAACATTGTCCGAAGCTTCATTTACTTTTTTTGCAATATCAGCAAGTGAATCTGTTGCTGATACATCAACAGAGAAGTTCTTGCCATTCATGCCAAAATCTACGCTTCCCTCGCCAGCTACTGAGGTCGACGAAGTAACATTGGTCCCAGCTACTTTATGATTAGCAGCAAGTTGCTCGACTTTAATGCCATAGCTACCCGCTTGAGCTGTTTTATCTGAAGTTGCTGATAAATACGTTGGGTTACTAACAGATATTTTACGTTGATTTAAGGCATCGCCAGTTTGTAATTTTTTTAAGGCATCTTGAAATTTAGACAGCTCGCTTTTTAACGTTCCCATGGCAGAAACTTTCGCTTTTATACTGTCTTCAGATTTATTAAACATCGATTCTTTAGGCATTTTTTCAGCATCTACTAATACTTTAACAATATTAGAAATATCCAAACCTGAGCCAATACCTGTCGCTGTTAATGCCATACAAACCTCTCATTCATCAACTATATACTATTAGTCAGCATGTGTTTTATGCCTCTGTTTTCATCAAAATGCCTGTCACCTCTGACAGTTTTTCAGCCAATGCCAAGGCTTCTTCACTCGGCATTTGCCTAATCACATCACCCGTATCCCTATCCAACACACTTACAACAGCTTGACCAGAATGCTCATCAACCCTAAACGCTAATCCCTTACGCATCATAGAGATCATATCAGAAAGCTCTGCTGCAACCTCATCAAGCTTATTTGGGTTAGGCTCATCAGTTGTCGTTTTTTCGGTTCGCTGCTCGTCCTTAAGTGTAACAGTACTTTCTTTGGGATCTGCAAATGGCGCTGCAGGTTTTAGTGACACGTTTAACAAATCTACTTTATTGTGCGCTAGAGCAGATGAACTAGCTATACTGATGTCCATAGAGATACCCTCACTCAGTAGGCATTTGTTTTCTATTACATACGAAATAAATGCACGATAAAATCAATCTATCGTCAATGTAATAAAGGGAGATCCGTTACCGAACCTCCCTTATCACTTTTAAAGATTAATATTGACCATTACAACAGTGATAAGGCAACTTGAGGTAATTGGTTCGCTTGAGCTAACATCGCAGAACCTGTTTGTTGTAACACTTGGTTCTTTGTCATTGTTGACGTCTCTTTGGCAAAATCCACATCAACGATACGGCTTCTTGCATCAGCAACGTTAGCTTGAGTATTCGCGCTATTGCTTACGTTATAGGCTAAACGGTTTTGAACAGCACCCAACGTTGCACGTTGCGCGTCGATATTTTTAATTGCTGCATCAATTTTTGATAATGAAGATGCACGGTTAGCAGATGTAGCGTTATTTAAACTACCTACAGACAATGAAGTTTTATTACTCGATTTCACGACAACTTTAATGTCTTCACCTTCTTGTGCTCCCACTTGGAAAACCTTACCAGCAGAAAACCCACCCGCCAGTAGTTTAGTCGTACCAAAAGCAGTAGTTTTACCGATTTCATCAATTTCTGTCGCTAAATCATCCATTTCAGCTTTCAACGCTGTTAAGTCATCAGCACTGTTTGCACCGTTTTCAGACTGGACGGTTAAATCACGCATACGCTGTAGCATGTTGGTTTGTTCTTGCATCGCGCCTTCGGCAATTTGAGCGATTGAAATCGCATCATTTGCGTTACGCATACCGACTTCAAGGCCACGCACTTGGCTATTTAGACGATTAGAAATCGATAAACCTGCCGCATCATCTTTTGCACTATTAATACGTAGACCGCTCGACAAGCGCTCCATTGAAGTCGCTAAGCCACCTGCTGAAGTATTTAAATTCTTTTGAGCTTTTAATGATGTGACGTTAGTGTTTACTGTAATGGCCATGATTCGTTTCCTCTTTATTCCTGGCTTATCAACTTGCCTGTCTACTTAAGCCAGGCGGGTCTTAATGGTTACAGTATATTTAACGGCAGCACTTTTTTTATCTTTAGGATTATTTTAAAAAATTTTTTTATTTGTAAAAAACTTTGCCCGCTTTCCACAAAAAACATAGAAAAACAGGCAAAAAAGAAGTCATCATTAGCTCAAGGTCATAAACTAACCGAGCAAGGATAACGCCACTTGTGGTAGCTGATTTGCCTGTGCCAACATAGCTGAGCCGGTTTGTTGTAATACCTGGTTTTTAGTCATAACGGATGTTTCTTTAGCAAAATCCACATCAACAATTCGGCTTTTAGCGTCAGCAACGTTAGCTTGGGTATTTGCACTATTACTAATGTTATGCGCTAGACGGTTTTGAATAGCACCCAAATCTGCACGTTGTGAATCAATGTTTTTAATTGCCGCATCAATTTTCGCTAATGAAGATGCACGGTTAGCGGATGTAGCGTTAGCTAAACTACCTACTGACAATGAAGTTTTATTACTCGTTTTTACTGTAACTTTAATGTCCTCGCCTTCTTGAGCACCTACTTGGAAAGTCTTACCAGTAGAAAATCCTCCCGTCAGCAGTTTAGTCTCACCAAAAGCAGTTGACTTACCAATTTCATCGATTTCGGTCGCAAGTTGGTCCATCTCAGCTTTCAAGGCTGTTAAGTCTGCGGTGCTGTTCGCACCGTTTTCAGACTGAATCGTCAAATCACGCATACGCTGTAGCATATTAGTTTGTTCTTGCATTGCACCTTCGGCAATCTGGGCGATTGAAATCGCATCGTTGGCGTTGCGCATACCTACATCCAAACCGCGAACTTGGCTATTCAAACGGTTAGAAATGGCTAAACCTGCAGCATCATCTTTGGCACTGTTGATACGTAGACCACTTGATAGGCGCTCCATTGAGGTCGCTAACCCACTGCTGGAGGTATTTAAATTCTTCTGTGCCTTCATCGAGGTCACGTTAGTGTTAACTGTAATAGCCATAATTATTTCCTCTTCTAAGAATCTTGCCAAGACTTCGAAGCTTGGCTATTTCCAATCTTGAAACTACTTGTAAATTTCTTGGCGGTGTTACCAGAAAAATACGCTTAAATATAATCAAACAGGGAAACAGAACCCACTTTACTAAACACACTGGAGACCGCGTTCAATGCAAGCTGTTGCTTTTCAAATTCCGTAATCGCTGATGCGTAATCGAGATCCTCCAGCAACGATAGTGCTGATGTATTCACCACTTTCTCTTCTGTATGAATCTCAGTGTAACTTTCGACAACCTTCAAATTATTCCCTGCCACACTTCTGGCTGAACTAATTTGATTGACGCCACTACCAATGCTATTCAATATTTGTGCCAACTGTGCTCTACCTTGAGGTGTGTTGGCAGAATCAGGTGTTTCAATTAATGCGATTGCACTGCTGATCGTGTCGAAAATACTGACCTCGGCCTGCGGCGCCATAGAGAAACTATCGCCAGCGCTAGGTTTTCCCTCGACTTTAACTTCTATTCCATTAAAACTAACAGGTTGAGTTGCATCAAAGTTCATCACATTGGCGACGGGATTATTGGCAGAATCGAGCACCTGTAAATTAGTGCCACCAGCACCGTTGTCGGTAAAGTTAAAAACATATGTATCAGGTACATAGGTTGCAGTGTCAGCAATTTTTGCTGTTTTAACGCTAAAGTCCCCCTGCTGACTGGCCAAATAATTGACGCTATAATCGCCAAGTCCATTAGCCGCTTTCATAAATGCACTATCGCCAGGGATATTTGTACCTAATGCAACACCAGCCTGTACTAAGCTATTTTTAACGCCCGAATCGCCGCTATAGACAATTTTCGGAGGTGTAGAGTTGTCAAAAGCGAAAGGTTCTTTATTAGTACTGAACCCAGAGAACATATAATTGCCAGATTCATCTTTCGTATTGGCAATGGAAAGGAGCTCTTCTAAGCTGCCTTTCATTTCATCGGCAATCATTTGCCGCTCTGATTCGCCTAGTGTGCCGTTTACCGCCCGTAATACTTGATCACGAATTGATGAGGTCAAATTTTCAGCACTACCAAGCTTGCTTTCGGTCACAGCTAATCGATTAGTCGCATAATCGATATTCTTCATAAACTGATCGACTAAGGCATTCTTCTGATTCAAATTGTCGATTCCCAGTGATGCCACAGGATCATCACCGGCCGTGTTCACTTTTTTACCACTACTGAGTTGTTCAAGAATTTTGCTTGTGGCTGTTTGTTTTTGCAGCACGCTGGTAATACTTTGATTAAATAGCTGTGCGGATGATAATCGCATGGTTAATTCTCCTAACGCACTGAGGTTATTAGCGTGTCAAAAATTTGTTGCGCTGTGGTCATGATCCGCGCTGATGCCTGATAAGCCTGCTGAAAACGCATTAAATTTGCCGCTTCTTCATCTAAGTTGACGCCCGACTCACTCTCTACTCGCGCATATGCTTGTTGATACACCGCCTCTGCCGAGCCAACTCGTACTTCAGCTGCTTTCGTTTTGCTGCCAATATCGAGCTTAGTTTTCTCAAAGACATCCGCTAAGGTCGATTCCCCTCCATTCATCAGCTTAGTTTCGCTCAACTTAGCCATAGCGACAGCATTAGAGTTATCACCCTCGGCGAAAGATAAATCGAAGGTAAAACGGTCATTGCCGGCCACAGCTTTGCTGTCAACTTCAAAGGTAAAACCGAAGGCGCTGATACTTGGCGGGGTATAAGGTGCAGCAGCACCTAGTGATGCACCTGCACTATCAAATGCTTCATAGGTTGGTGGTACCGCAGTGGTATCAAGCTTGATGGTTAATTCACTGCCCGTTACAGGGAAGTTTGCGGCACTGCGATTATTAATTTGAGTCAGCTTCACTTGGGTATTACCCGAGTTAGCAGCATCTGCGGTTATTTTTGGGGAACCGGCGGCAATACCTTTAGGATCTTTCATTACCACTTCAATGCCGTTTGATGCCCCGGCGGTAGGACGGATGGCAAAACGATCCCCTGACGCCATAGCGCCCGCTTTAATATCAATTGAAAATCCAGAACCGCCAGATAACGTTGAGCCAGACAAGGTCAGTGGTGTAGTGTTGCCCGTTTGTGTATCAATTAATTTGTAGCTTGCTGGTGCGGTAAATGACAATTCATAGGCGCCGCCGGTCAATAGGCTCGTGTCATCAATCGTGACACCTAAGGTTGCAGTGCCCGTATTACCCGATAAACCCGCTACACGCCCTAAAGACATCATTGGATCGTTGATATCTTTAAAGATATTAGCTCCAACTTGCCCATTAAGGTCGATGCCTTGCGCTTGCATTTTATTAAAGTTATCTGCGATACCTAGGGCTAATTGGTCGAGTTCGTGGCTGGCAGGAATTAACGTTTGATCGCGATAATCAAATATGGCGCCAAGCTGCCCACCCAGTTTACTCGGATCAACAGTGACACTCAGTGAACCAATGCTTGACGTAAGTTGGCGCTCATTTGGAAATGGGTCACCCGCTTTAGTTCCCATCTTCATAGCAACTTCACCGGATACCAACATCACCGAGCCACCGAGCATGACACTCTTTGCGCCATTTTCTAATGGGATCACGTTGACTTGGGCGTACTGGCTTAACTCTTGGACCAGTGCATCTTGTTTATCAAGCAGTTGTGCATCTTGATTGGGCGATTTCATTAACTCTAGGTTTAAGTTCGCCAGTTCAGTACCTATCTCGTTAATGCGCTGAGTCATACCAACAATTTGATCATTAGTCTGATTAAGTTGGCTATTTAAATGTGATTGCATTTGATTAAGGCTACTGGCGACCTGTTTTGCATTAGTTAAGGTCGAATTACGAATGCCTATATCAGCGGGCAAATCAGCAATGCTATTTAGCCCGGCAAACAAATCATTTAAGCTTTGCGGCACAATTTTACCAATCTGTGAAAATAGCTGATCTAGCTCACTTAATTTGCCATAGCTGGCTTCTGCAGCGCTTAAGGTGGTTTGACCAATGCGTAACTCACGGGCGGCGTAGTCATTGTAAATACGTTTAACGTCATTAACATAAGTGCCTGTGCCATAAAAACTGCCACCCAAACGCTGCGACTCTAACGTCGACTGAGTTGCCACCTGTCTGTGGTAACCGGCAGTATTGGCGTTGGCAATGTTATTACTGGTAACGCCAAGTTGTGACTGAGAGGCAAGCACACCAGTTCGCGCAATATTAAGTAGATCAATCGCCATTAGTTGACACTCCTATGAACAAACAGGGTTGTAAGCTTCATCATTTGTCTTCTCCTGGCAAAATTGATTTCAGCTCTTCGCTGATGGACTGCATCACTTTAATGACTTTTTCTGCATATTTAGGATCTGTTGCATAACCCGCATCTTGCAGAGCACGAATAAATTGGGTTGGGGATGCGGCAACTTTCTTCGCTCCTTGATAACGTTCGCCTTCAGCAATGAAGGACACAAAATCGTTAAAGCTATGTTCAAAATCACTGTAAACCCGAAAATCCGCTTTTTGCTGAACAGCTACACCGTGTTCAAACTCTAAGGTCTTAACGTTAGCTTTATCGCCCAGCCAGCGGCGATCGGCTTTAATATTAAAAAGGTTATGGCTTGGCGCGCCGTTATTACCGCGAACAATCTTTTGCCCCCAACCGGTTTCGAGTGCCGATTGGGCTAACAATACTTCTGGCTGAGTGCCTAATGCTTTGGCAGCTTTTTCAGCGTGGGGATATAAAGTTGCTAAAAACTCTTCTCGACTACTAAATCTGACAATTTTTTGAGTTTCTCTAAACGCAGTAGTCGGCAACACTTGGCCACTAATCACAGGTTCTACGACAGAAAGTGCCTGCTCGCTCCAATTTGGCTTTGGCGTATCGATGGCCAATAACCGATGGGGAGTATCAATATCCATTGATGAATTAGCATCGACGGCTCTATCTGGCTCAAATACGGGACGGGCGATAGCAGCAGGTACGCCATCATTAACCACTAACGTGGGCTCAGCATCTGGTGTGGGTGTGGGAGCTGCAACGCTTTGCGCTGGTAAATTAAGCGCTTTATCATCATGGAGCATTTTCATGCCACCATCGTCGCGTAACACCGAGGCTGGCGTAAAATTACTGGTTTCAGGGGAAAGTTGCTGCACCATCATATCAGCAAGGCCCAATACGCCTTTGTCAGATAAATCGACCGACAACTGCTGATCGCGCATCTGCTCGTAAAACTGTGTGTATTGGCTATTTAAAGGACTATCGGACTGAAAAACTGCGTTGGCATCACGCATACTTTTCATCAGCATTTGCACAAAAATACCTTCAAATTGCTGGGCAACCTTTTTCAAGGCGCCCTTCTCATCTTTCTGTGCTTGGGCGCGGAGTGAATCTAGCCCGCCCAAGTCAAGAAAATGTGATGAACTTGAAAGCTTTTCCATGATTTTCCCGACAGAAATTAGATGATGATAAGCTCACCATGCAAAGCTCCTGCCACTTTTAACGCTTCTAATATTGCTAACACATCTGAAGGAGCTGCACCGACTAAGTTTACTGCTCTAACCAGTTCATCTAGCGTGGTTCCGGGGTTAAACATAAACATGCGGCGGTCACTTTCTGTTGCCGTAATCGTACTATTACTGGTGACGGTTGTTTGACCATTTGCTAAAGCATTTGGCTGTGAAACTTGCGTGGCTTCAGCAATCGTGACTGTCATACCGCCGTGAGTTACTGCAGCAGGCAGTAAACGTACGTTTTGCCCCACGACAATGGTTCCGGTACGTGAGTTAACGATCACTTTGGCAGATTCCTCTGCGGGGATAACGTCAAGATTTTCTAGCGTCGCTAAAAATGAAACTCGCTGCGATACATCACGCGGCGCGTTGACCTGCACTGATGTCGCATCTAAAGGGCGAGCCATATCAGGGCCAAGTAAATCATTAATCGCATCAGCCATTCGTTGCGCAGTAGAAAAGTCAGAGCGACGGAGGTTAAACGTCAAATAATCACCAGACGCAAATGGGCTGGTAACACTGCGTTCTACAATGGCACCATTGGGTATACGGCCCACTGTAGGCGTGTTTTGAATCACCTTTGAACCATCTAAACCATCGGCACTAAAGCCACTGACCACTAAGCTACCTTGGGCTATGGCATACACATTACCGTCAACCCCTTTTAAAAAGGTTTGCAATAAAGTGCCACCGCGTAAACTTTTAGCCTCGCCCAAACTCGATACCGTAACGTCAAGATCTTGACCCGGTTTGATAAAGGCGGGCATATCGGCATGTACAGCAACAACAGCAACGTTTTTGATTTTCGGTTTGACATTGTCAGGCAGATTAATGCCAAAGTTTTTTAGCATGGTCATAAAGGTTTGTTCGGTATAACTGGTTTTCTCACCCGTTCCCGGTAAACCAACCACTAAACCATAACCAATCAATTGGTTACTACGTACGCCCTGTACATTGGCAATATCTTTAATCCGCTCAGCCTGACTAGGTAAAGAAAGCACTAGCATGGCAACCGCTAAAACGCGTTTATATTTCATGATAAGAATCCTTAGAAGGGCCACCAGCCGCTCATAAAGAACTGGCTTAGCCAGCCCACTTGTTGAGCATCTGCGAAAGTGCCTGTGCCACTGTATTGAATACGGGCGTTGGCCATTCGCGTTGAATCGATTGTGTTATCGGTATTAATATCTTGCGAGCGAACGAGACCCGTGACACGAATAAACTCATCACCATTATTAATTGAGATCCATTTCTCACCCCGGATCACTAAGCTGCCATTATTTAGCACTTGCATGACATTGGCCGAGATACTGCCATCTAAACTATTACTTTGATCCGCATCTGATTCACGTTTTGTGTTCATACTATCTTTGTAACGCAGATCGATGGGGATTCCACCAACAGAAACATTACTGCCACCGGCAAAGAGCGGGTCTATGCTCAGGTCGGAGCCTTTTTTAATCTGATTACCGGCACTTTTTTTCGCTTGCGTCGATTCCTTCAACACAATAGTGATAATATCGCCAACTTTGTGGGCGCGAATATCCGAATATAAGCTAGAAGATTGACTTTCTTGATAAATTGACCCCGTAGCCGCCACTTTAGTCGGCGGCGCCTCTGGATAAACAGGAGCATAAAATGGATCATCCGCAAGGGGTTTCTTTTGCGTCGAGCTACAGGCTGCAAGTAATAGCGCGACGGCCAACACAAGATATCTAGCCATGATATTTGCCTCTATAAATTCTGTGTCACATAAGACAGCATCTGATCTACTGCAGAAATCACTTTTGAGTTCATCTCGTAAATGCGCTGACTTTCGATAAGGTTAACTAGCTCTTCGGTCACGTTCACGTTAGAGGTTTCTAAGGCGCCTTGACGAATGGCCCCCATGCCATCTAACGAAGCCGTACCTTGGATAGGTGTACCGCTCGCGCCCGTTTCCGTATATAAGTTTTGCCCCATAGGATCCAGACCCGATGGATTAATAAAATCCGTCATGGTCAACTGACCAACCACTTGGTTTTCAGCTGTTCCAGGTATTTTTACTGAGACTTCGCCTTCAGCTGAGACCGTAATACTGGTTGCATTATCAGGGATAGTGATCGCGGGCTGCAGCAGATATCCAGAGCCCGGTGTCACAATTTGGCCGGTATCATCTAAGGTAAACTGACCATTTCGGGTATAGGCAGCAGTGCCATCGGGTAATTGAATTTCAAAAAAACCGGGTCCCTCAATCATCAAATCTAAAGAGTTATCCGTTGTCAGCATGTTGCCTTGCGTAAACATTTTTTGCGTAGCAACCACTTTAGTACCCGCGCCGATGTTTAAACCATTAGGCAATTTAGTGTTAGAAGCGCTAACACCGCCAGCTTGGTTAACGGTTTGGTAGAGTAAATCTTCAAATACTGCGCGACTTTTCTTGTAACCTACAGTACTGGCGTTGGCCACGTTGTTTGAGATCACCGCAATGTCAGTTTGCTGTGCGTCTAAGCCAGTTTTACTAATCCATAACGCCGGATGCATAGTCTATCCCCTAACTAATACGCATTAATGAAGATGAAGCGCGATCGTTTTCTTCCGCGGTTTTCATCATTTTGACTTGCAATTCAAACTGACGCTGTAGGCTAATTAACGACACCATTTCGTCGACAGGATTAACATTACTACCCTCTACTGCGCCACTTTCAAGACCGACAGTGGGGTCAGCTGGAGCATCATCACCAGACATAAGCCGAAATAATCCATCTTCACCACGCATCATTTGGGCATTACCTGGATTAACCAGCTTCAATCGACCCACTTCCTCAACTACTTCGGCAGTTGCACCTTGGGGACGCACTGAAATTATCCCGTCTTGAGAAATAGAAACCTTTTCGATAGGAAGTGGTAATACGATAGGACCCGCATCGCCCATCACAGGATTACCTCTGTCATTGTGTAACAAACCCGTAGAATCAAAACTTAAACTACCAGCACGGGTGTAAGCTTCTGTGCCGTCTTTTGTCTGCACGGCAAACCAACCATCACCTTTGATCGCAACGTCAAGATCTCGTCCAGTGGTTTTTATTGGGCCAGATTTGAAATTTGCTGACGGAGACTCAGTCATCGCAAACACCCTTGTAGGCAACCCTTCACCAAAGGCTTGCATCGATCTGGCTTGTGCCATATCGGACTTAAAACCCTCGGTATTTGCATTGGCTAAGTTGTTCGCACGGAGCGCCAGCTCATTCATATTTTGCTTAGCGCCGCTCATCGCGATATAAAGGAATTTGTCCACAGACGACTCCGTCAAATTTTCTACATGACAATAGCAAAGCAAGCATCATGCCAACAAAATATAACGTTTAATCTGCTGATAAAAATAAGAAATATATAAAGAGAATGGTTGGAGCAGTATAGAAAGGCTAAGTGTTGCCATAGGCGGCAACACTTAGTTGAGCAATATAATAATTAGCGGATTTGTAAAATGGTTTGTTGCAGAGTGTTGTTCACTTCAAGAGTACGAGAGTTCGCTTGGAAGTTACGCTGCGCCGAAATCAAATCAACTAGCTCAGTCGTTAAATCTATATTCGATTGTTCTAACGCTGACGAGCTAATACCACCAAATGTACCACTATTTGCCTCACCCGCTAACGCAGGGCCGGAGGCTAAACTGGCTTTCCACGAAGTATTACCGACTTGCGTTAGCCCTTGCTCATTAGCAAAACGAACTAATGCCACCCGAGCCAGGTTGACCGTCGAGCCATTACTGTAACTAGCTGTAATGAGACCATCTGTGCCAATTTCAACGTTAGTTAAACGCCCAACTGTCGTTCCATCTTGCTTCAACTCTGTTGCTGAGAAAGGATCCGCATATTGTGTGGGGGCATTAAACTTGACCGTTAAAGATTGAGTACCGTCAGCTCCAGGGCCGATTACATTAGCCCCCGTATTACCCAGCGGCTCAGTAGTAATCACGGCAGGATTACTCTCAATATATGCTCCCACTGAATTGAACTTCAAAACGGCGCCAGTCCAACCAGCCGCTGTTTGCGCTGAAACACCACCACCGCCAGAGACAAGTGGTACATCTGGAGAGCCATCACCATCGGCATCTACATCGTATTTCCCTGCTGGGCCACTCAAATTAACAGGCTTATTATCAACAGCATAATAAGCGACCCAATTATTCTCGCCGTTATATGCACCGTCTTTAGGCTTCACAAAATAGGTCGTCATGATATGTGACTCGCCAAGGGAGTCATAAATAGTCATTGAAGTGACATTGTTATAGGTTTTTGGGTCTGCTGGGTCAAATGCAGCGGGATCGAGCGTAGCAGCCTTAGCATCCAAGTTCATTTGCAGAGTGACATTTTCCGTTTTTACTGGGCTACCCGCAGTGTCAGGAATTTGCACTGGCTTAGCCGTCGTTAAACTCACTGATGTAGAGTTGCCATCTTTGTCTACTGGAAACGTTTGCAAATAGTTACCAGCTGAATCCACCATGTAATTATTGGAATCAACTTTGAATGCTCCCGCACGGGTAAATGCATGGTCAGAGGTGCCCAAATCAGAGGATGTGACAAAAAAACCACCACCTTTAATCGCCATATCGAGGGAGTTATTGGTTAGCTGTAAACTACCTTGATGAAATTGCTGAGCAACCTGACTCGTCGCAACCCCTCCCCCAACAGCTGTTTTCGCATTTGAGAAGATAGAATTAGCGTAAACATCGGCAAATTCAGCGCGAGACTCTTTGAAGCCAATGGTGTTCGCATTAGCAATGTTATTTGCGGTAGTGTTTAAATCTTTTTGTGCGGCGGCAATGCCACTCAATGCAATGTTAAACGACATAAATACCTCTACATTTGACTCAATTCAATTGCGGACGACTAACGTCCAATTCGGATCCTGCGATCACTCAAACTTACTTTTATGCGAACTTAAGTTTCAGATACCGCTAATACGTCGGTTAACTTAATACCCATTCCGCCTCTCAAATTGAGAATTGCCCCGGTACTCGCCGTGCCTAAAGACACACTGCTTACATGGGCATAAGTCGATACGGGTAATTCTTGAGCGTTGCCATCAACTAGACCGCTGGCTTTAATAGAGTAGTTACCCGCAGCAACCGGCTGGCCGTTTTTATCTAAACCATCCCAAGTGACATCGACGTTACCGCCTTCACTACCATCGACTTTAAAAGTCGTAATTACTTGGCCTTTTTCATCTTCAACGCGCACTGTCAACTCAGGTATTTTACTCGGGGTACTGATCACGCCTTTTATCGTAGGACTTTCAGCAGAGATATTGCCCGTATCTGTTGGGATTAATACCTTGCGGCCAACAAGTCCTGATGCCTGCAGTGCTTGGCTCGATGTCATTACACTATTTAAATTGACGATTTCTTTATTAAGATTAGAGATCCCATCAACCGTAGAGAACGAAGCCATTTGCGCAATCATTTGATCATTATCAACAGGCTTAAAAGGATCTTGCATCGACAGCTGTTGACTTAATAAAGAGAAAAAATCCTCTTGCGTTAAGTTCTGACCTTTTGCCTCAGGCACTATCGAGTCTTTTGGCAAGCGTATACCATCGAGAAACGGATTCCCTGTAGAACTGGTATTCTGAGATGACGGCACTGCCGCTTGATTTATTTGATTAATGAGGCTCACAACTGACCTCCTACATTACGCATGTTATTTACCCATCCCAAGTGTTTGTTGCAGCATAGACTTAGCTGCTTCAGAGACCTGAACGTTCATTTGGTATGAGCGCGAAGCAGAAATCATATCTGCCATTTCTTCCATAACATTAACATTGGGCTTATAAATAAAACCGTCCGCATCCGCCATTGGATGATCGGGCGAATATTCTTTAAGCAGTGGTTTATCACTCTCAACAATACCTTTCACTGCAACGCCTTGAGTGGTTTGTTGCTGGCTTTTAGCCTTAGCCATTTCAGCTTCAAAAATAGGATGACGAGCACGATAAGTCTTATCTATGCTACTAGAGACTGAATCTGCGTTAGCTATGTTACTCGCGGTAGTATTTAACCTCACCGATTGGGCTGACATTCCCGAGCCAGCAACATCAAAAATGCTAAATAAACTCATGATTAATCCCCTCGCAACGCTTTCTTCATGCCACTGAATTTACTATCTAAAAACCCTAGAGACATTTGATATTCAAGTGCATTTTGCATAAATGCTGATTGTTCTTGCTGGATATCAACAGTATTACCATCGCCAGTATCAGGTTGATTTGGTACGCGGAACTTAACATGCTGACCGGTCAATTCTGCCAGTCCAAAATGTTTGTCAGATTCTTGCATATCAAGACTACGACGCTGCTGCTGTTGACCACGTGCGGATTGCATCGCCGCTGAAAAATCGACGTCGCGGGCTTTATAATGTGGCGTATCAGCATTAGCGATATTACTCGACAATACTTCGGCTCGTTGAGCTCTAATACCAAGAGTATATTGATGCACACCGAGTGCATTATCAAAATTGATCGCCATAAAATTGCCTCCTTGTATCACTAATGGAAACAAAGCAATTGATGTGCCAACATAGATAAAAAGCAGAAAAACAATAGAATAAACGAATAAAAGATAAAGGATTGCCGACTCTACTGTCGGCAATCCTTATTTAAGCAGTTAATTTAAGTCTTTTTCTGGTAATAAATCCCTGGATTACAACGTACCATATCAAATTCGTCAGTTAATCCAGCAATTGATTCAGAAGCCCCGAGGAATAAAATCCCTTTAGGATTAAGAGCGGCAGCGAATTGCCGCAAAATCTTTGCCTTTGCCTCCGGTGCAAAATAAATAAGCACATTACGACAAAAGATAATATCAAACTTACCAAGCAGGCTATAACTCTCAAGCAGATTATGTGCTCTGAAATTGACTAGACGCTTCACATTATCCTTTAACTTCATATTTCCAGAAGGTAATGCATCAAAAAACTGGCGTTTTCGCTCTTCAGATAAACCACGTGCTAATGCCAAACCGTCATATTCTGCATTTTTACAACGCTCAAGCATCGAGGGCGATAAATCTGTCGCTTGAATAGAGGCACTCCCCGCAAGCGCACCAGGCTTCTTCTGTTGATATTCGAGTATCGTCATCGCTAAAGAATAAGGCTCTTGTCCAGACGAACACGCGGCAGACCAAATTTTAAGAGGACGCCCCAAACGGCTATACTCGGGTAATAATGCGTTGTTTAATAATTCAAACGGATAACGATCACGGAACCAGAGAGTTTCATTCGTCGTCATAGCATCGATCACTTCGGCTCGCAGTGCTCGCTCTGTCGGCTTCATCGAGTGCTTAACCACGTCAGACAAGGATGGCAGGTTATATTTCCCCATCAAAGGAGCTAAACGGCTGCGCACAAGATATTGCTTATTCTCACCCAGTACGATGCCGCTATGTTGCTCTAAGAACAACCTAAATTGATTATATTCAGCTTCAGCGAGTGATTTATTTGGCACATTCACATCCTAAATCTTATAGCGTGCACTAAAATCAGTGCAAAACTATTATGTTATGAATCGAGATTATAGCGTAAAGCTTACCGAGGTACTAACCCACAAATTTATAAGCTCAAATGCTTATTCACCGCAGCCGCGAGCTCGTCGGGGTTAAACTTAGCAATAAAGTCATTTGCGCCGACTTTTTGAACCATTGCCTGATTGAACACCCCACTTAATGAAGTATGTAGCACTACTTTGATATGTTTTAATTTTGGATCATCTCTAATTTCAGCGGTCAAGGTATAGCCATCCATCTCTGGCATCTCAATATCTGAGATAATAAGTGGAATTTCATCAGCAACATTATCCATCTCTTTGGCGATTTCTTTAAGCTTATTTAATGCTTCTCGACCATCTTTTGCTGTATCAATTTGTAAATTTAATGATTCAAGTGAGCGAATAATTTGTTTACGTGCTACGGCAGAATCATCGATTACCATAATATGGTAGTGTCGATTTCTATCTAGAGTTAGCTTCTCATTTACCTCTTCACTGATAGCCGTTTTTACGGGTGATATCTCATATAGTATTTTTTCCACATCGAGAATTTCAACTAATTCACCTTCAATTTCAGTCACGGCTGTCAGGTAAGAATTGCGGCCTGCGCCTTGTGGTGGCGGCATAATGGCTTCCCAATTCATGTTGATAATACGCTCAACTGAACTGACTAAAAAACCCTGAACGCTACGGTTATATTCCGAAATAATAATAAAACAGTTTTCAGTGCTGGTTAATGGCCGACCGCCAGTTGCTGCACTCAAATCGATAACAGAAATAGTCGTACCGCGAATATGAGCGACACCTTTTACATTCGGGTTAAGTTTAGGCAAAGTGGTCAGTGGTGGACACTGCAGTACCTCTTTAACCTTAAAAACGTTAATCCCAAAACGCTGACGACCATTTAACTTAAAAAGCAGCAGTTCTAAACGGTTTTGACCAACGAGCTGAGTTCGCTTGTTGACTGAATCAAGAATACTCGACATAACTCTGCCTTGTTGTTCTGTTTATGTACGGCCCTATGACTCAGGTGAGTATAGGCATATTAATTGCTTACGTCTTATCTATCGATAAACCTAGTTGAAGTTGAGTCAATCTTCTGGCAGTTGTCTAAATAACTCAGACAATGACCAGCTTCGAACTTTATAAAAGTATAGGTGTATTCTAGCGTTACGCGCTAGTCTCTTCATTATGAAAGTAAATTTAGTCTATTTTTTGTGTATTATTGCCATATTAACGCCCGCCTCTGCGAGCGCAGAGTCGATTGTCCCCACCATATCGGCCATATCAGAATTAGCTAAAGCGCTTATTGTTGAAAAAGTATCAGCGCCAGCCAATGCTAGGGTCAGTATTACGCCGCAAATAGTTGACGCAAGAATGTTACCGTCACAATGTTCGTCGCCTATTAATATCGAAATGGCGAGCGATAGAGAAATTAGTCGCAATAACACTCTCAAAGTGAGCTGTGACACGCAAGACTTAGCCTACCCATGGCAAATATATATATCGGTACGTGTCGATATATTATTTCCCGTTGTTGTTTCAACAGAAACCTTAGCTCCCGGTGAACTCATCTCACCCAGTCAGGTCGAAGTACGTTACATCGAGCAAAATAGTTTAAGAGGGGCTGAATTTGATGACCCTAATAAATTAGCTGGAGTACGCGTAAAGCGACGAGTAGCAAAAAATTCTCCTATATTGAGCAACAACTTATGCTTCGTTTGTAAGAATGACTCAGTATCTATCCATGTGCGTTCTAACTCTTTCGAACTTAAAACAGCGGGAGAAGCTCTGCAAGATGGGAATAAGGGCGATCGGATAAGAATCAAAAATAGCAGTTCAAACAAAGAACTCGATGCTATAGTCACGGGCATTGGCGAAGTTGAAGTAAGAATGTAAAATAGTCTAAAGCTTTCTTATAAGCTGCCGATACCCAGTTAAGAAATCCCGAATACACACGCTGGAGCTAAAAATGGCCATAGACATTAGCAAACTCAATACTGCAACCACTGCACAAGTTCGAGCTGGGGCAACTAAAGCCAGCAATGAACAACCGGCTCAAGTTGCAACAAAATCAACAACACCGCAAAAAAGTGATTCTGTGGTTATTACGGCCCAAGCACAACAACTACAAAAAGCTCAGTCTAAAATGGCGAGCCTTCCTGAAGTTGACCAAAAGAAAGTCGCTGAAATTAAACAGGCTATTACCGAAGGTCGTTACAAGATTGATCCTGAAAAGTTGGCTGCTAATATTGCAAGTTTTGAAGCCGAACTTAATGACTTAAATAAAGAGTAACTATGACAGCAATAGCTAAACTGGTAGATCAACAACACGCCCATTTGGCTGTACTTAAGCAAATCATACTCAAGGAAAAGGGCGCTTTGGCTGACCAAAACGCCGATTTACTGCTGTCACTAGCTAGTGAAAAATCACAATGCTTGAAAGATCTAAAAGCTAATGATGACATTTTAGCCGCACACAGTGATAAAACACAGCTCACCCAGCAGGCAGAACTTATCCATAAAATGGATATTATTAAAGCAGCATTGACTGAATGCAAAGAGCTTAACGAACAAAATGCCAGTTTAATTGAGATGAATTTAGCCAGTCTAAATCGTTTTGCACAAGCTTTACAAGCAAGTAGAAATGCGACTAGTCTCACTTATAACGACAAAGGTAAAACCTCAACTATTTCGAGCTTAGGCAATGATTTAAAAGCCTAGCAAGCGTATTCCCTTTAATATTCATTATCTTACGCTCAGATTATAACCCTCGCGATTTGTGTATAAAGAAAAGCCGCGTAAATACGCGGCTCAATCGTTCATGTTAGGAAGACTCTAAACAGCTAAAAATAAGTCACTTCTTTCACCTTTTGTGGACGACTCTGTTGCTGGTAAAGTGCCCAAACCTGAGAAAAATCAAGCTCTAACTCTGTGACATAATGTTCACCCGCCGGATAGCTCTTAACCACTCGCGCACCGCGTATCACCCCAGAAACAGAGGCTTTAACATTATCGTCGGTCAACATCCAATCACTTACACTACTATTGGCGGTGATTTTTTGGCCATAAACCTGTTCAGCTAACTCTCGATACGCCACAATTTTTGAGGCTTGCATCGCCATTAATACCCGCTGCGATTGCTCTTTAGCTGGCTGAGTCGCTAACGGTGCATAACCAATAGCGGTTAACTTTGGAAAATTAGGCGGTGGCACGTCCTCCCACTGAACATATTTATCCTTTGCGGCGCAGCCACTCAATAAAAGCGCAGTAATGAGTACCAAATAACGTTTCATTTTCCATCTCCTAAGACTCGCACTTCATTCATACCTGGGCTGGCCTGTCGGTAAAGGATGCCGTTTTGTGACACGATTTGCTCCGAAGGCTGCATATAGTTAGCCAATTCTTTTTGAGTCACAAACGTTTGCGAAGCCGACACCACACGATTGTTACTCAAACTCACAATACGCGTATTAATTGCCATGCCATTGGTAACAGCGCTCATTGTCGATACCAAAAGATGCTCTACGGGTAAGTCTTTCGAGAGTTTTTGCCAATCCCGCGTCAAAATAAAATCACCATCAGTAGTGACTTGTAAGCCATCCGCTAGATTTAAATCCACAACATTAAATTGAAAACTATGCAGCGAGGTCATTAACCCCTGTTGTAACTGCTGCGCCAGCGCATTAGAGCTATGCATATCGCCAACAAGTACGGGTGTTGTGACTACAATAGGCTGATCAGAACGTAGAGCATCATTTTGCTTAACTAATTCAGTGACTATTCGCTGCGCCAGATGGTTAATCATGGCTGTTGGCGGCAAACCATTGCCATCCACTAAACTGGGCTTTAGCGGTGTAACTGGTTTAGCAACGCATCCACCTAACATTAAAAATGTTAAGGGAATTATTACGCGCTTTAGCATTGAATGTACCTCATTGATGGTATGGGTTTGTTGACAATAAAGTGACTCACCCTATTGTGGTAAACTAATCAAGCAAACTTTAGACCAAGGTTACGTCCGAACCAAAAATATTATTTTTCATATCGACTTTATCGGCCGTTACAGATAAAACCTTATCAAAACACTTAGCTAATTAGGCATGGAAATTGCTTTCCACAATATTAGATAGGGTGCCAGAAAACTGGCTTAATAAACTGTATCGCCATTAGCTTAGCGATAAGGATTGAATTGATGCGTATATCACGTTCAGCTTCGCTCATTATGCTGAGCTTTGCACTATTGTCGTTACCGACTCAAGCCGAATGGATAGAGGCCAGTGGGGAAGCCGCTATAGTAAATGGCAACATAGCTCAAGCAAGAGAAGAAGCGATTAATCAAGCTGTGAGTTATGCGACTTTAAACGCTGGTATTAGAATATCCAGTGAGCAACAAACAACCAATGGTAATCTCACGCAGAATAAATTTGCATTAAACCGTTATGCTCAGGCAAGTAGCATTCAACTCATTAATGAGAGAATTCAAGGAAATAAAATAAATGTTTCCCTAAGAATCGATCTAAATGATGATCAGACACCACAATGCCCTAACGCGCATTTAAAAGCCGCTATATTAATTCCACAATCGCAAATTAAAGATCGTACTCAACTAAGATACGGACAGCTTTCAGGTTTTGAAGAAGCTATCGCCGAAAAACTAGGTAATACAATAGAAGATTACTCATCCACAAGTTTTAGCCATCTCCATGCTAAAGAGCGGCTCGATATTACACCAGATCTTGTCGATATTCGTGGTTATCGACTCCCAAGTTGGCTCAGTGAAATTACCGACAGCCAGTATATATTGCAGCCCCAAATTATCGATATTTCAGTAGACCCTGTGCAAGCGACCTTTCTTGGATTATGGGATGAGGCTCCGACAAGACAATTTCATTTTAAACTAAGTCTCTACCATGGGATAAGTGGAGAAGAAGTTTGGAGCAAAAGCTACAGTACATCAGCACCTTGGGAATTTGAAGAACAAGCCATAGTGACACCTAATAGCGATAGATTCTGGCGTTCGTTCTACGGTAAAAGTATCACCCAATTAATACAACAAGCTACTCAAGACTTAGACAGCACGCTCAATTGCAGACCATTACTAGGCCAAGTGGTGAGCCGCCAAGCTGACAGAATTATTTTAAATCTAGGTCGTAAACATGGCATTCGTGTTGGTGATAAATTCCAAGTCGTACTACAACAAAATTTACCCGATCGACTTAACGAAATGCGCGCTATCGCCACTAAGAGCCGAGCAACTGTAAAAATTGAACAAGTGAGCGAAGAAAGCTCAACAGCAGTACTTGAAGATCAAAATGCCACCTATAATGTACAGATAAACGACATAGCGATTAAGATTTAAGCAACTAAATTTTAAGCCTTTTAATCAAGGATAAAACCAGTATAATTACGCTCGTCTCTCTATAGCTCAACAGGATAGAGCAGCCGCCTCCTAAGCGGCCGATCGGGGTTCGAGTCCCTGTGGAGAGACCAGTTAACAGACTTATCTTGATAAACTATAACGACTTTCAAGGATACAGTTAATGACTGTGCTTTTTGACGCCAATTTAGACATCATAAACCAACGCTGGCCATTACTAGGTCTAGTGCTAAATACGGCTTCAGTCTTAGATTTAAATGCCCATTTAGTGCAAGGTACTGAACAAACAATTAGCGTTAATGGTATTCAGTTAAGCAGTCGTCATAATCGTATTGCAGAAGCACAGCTTTTAATTAATCAACTGCCAAGAAACTGTAGTGAAGCAACTGTTTATGGCGTCGGCATGGGGGATGTTCCTACAATTCTCGTGCAAAATCCGGCTATTAAACACATTCGTATCTGCCTACTCAACGTGAATCTATTGGCCTTATTATTGACTTATACCGATCAACGACAATGGTTAAGCGATCAACGCCTAGAACTGGAATATCAGCTTCAACATCACAGGCTAGCACAACAATATATAGCTATTACATCTGAACTATTACTGAGCAGCGATGAAAATGCTAGGCTGCGTGACTTAATCGTATTTAATAATAACCTGACCTATGCGAATAAAAGTCACGACAATCGCAATATTGATATAAAGCTTAAGCAACGGATGATAGAAAATCTTGCTACAATAAAACAAGACAGTGATGCTGCCGATTTAAGCTCTTACTACCAACCAAATAAAACCTTAGTCATAGCCACAGGCCCAACACTAGAGCTACATTACGCATACCTCAGAGTACAACGGGCATTACCAGAGTCAACTCGACCATTAATGATTAGCGTCGATACCGCATTAAAAGCGTTACTCAATGAAAATATTATCCCTGATATCGTTGTTAGCATAGATCAAAATATATCCCGACAACTGTTACCAGATAATATTCCCATGAGTGTGAAATTGGTCTATTTCCCCAAATTAAAACAAGAAATATTGCAATGGTGGCCAGGACAACGTTTCGCCGCCTACTCACTCAGTAAAACCTATGATGAGTTACACCAAAAGTTCCCTAAATTGCGTTTATTTGCTAATGGCAGCGTAATCCACCCAGCTATTGATTTAGCGGTATACCTAAACAGCCCAGCCATCACTTTATTTGGTTGCGATTTTAGCTATCCCCATAATAAGACGCACGCCTTCTGGGAAGATGGTAAATTAGGTCCATCTGTAACCAATGCGAAACAACATTGGGTTATGAATGGTCTTGGAGAAAAGGTGGCGACAGACCTTAATTTTCGCGGATATCTACTTGCATTAGAACATTACATTCATTCTAAACCACATGTGATATTTTATAACGCAAGTTTAGATGGCGCCGCTATTGATGGTACTCAATATCAGGAATGCAAGTCATGAACAATAAAGCGACTGACGAACTCATCATGAAACTGATAACGACTGCGAGTAAGTTTAGATTAGGTTATGAGGCCGATGGCTCACATGACTTTGCTGACTGTATCGACCTACTCAAACCTCTGTTGCCTGAGCTAAAAAATGCCGTGACGGTTGTAGCGTTATTTCGTGACATGCTTGCGGCGCAAGAACGTCACGATTGGCTTTCTTTAGCAGACAGTCTTGAATATGACTTACCGCTACTATTAAATAGTAGCCTTTAAAAAACATAACTGTAAACTAACCTTTCATTTGTAGCGTTTTTCAATGTTGTATACCTATTCAATTAGCCATGTTCACATTAACTGTGACATAACTAACGCACTTTTTTATTCTGTTTCTCATACGTTTAAAAGTATTTAAATAACCCGAACAAACAAGCCGCTACTTAGTCGTAACCATATCGAAACATACTTCACTATTAGTCGCACCTAAATTCTGCTGTTCGACATCCATTGATGTGAGTCAAAAAGCCATCACTATAAAATAACAATGGCTCAATTCGTTCGCGATCTCACTAACTTCATGTTGCTCTATAATATTGGGCAACTCAATCAAAGTGTCTTTTCCAACAAAAACCAGGTTAAGTCATCTTGAGGGAAATTATTATCTCTATGGTAGATAAAACCATAATCCACTAGCTGTAAGTCAGAGAACTTATCCAGCATTTCGCCAGCGAAATCCCGCTTGAATAATTTTCCACTGTGCCCACGATACGGCACTTCAATCGGAGTAGGATTGTAGTATTCGGCGATACAGATATAGCGATGACTAACTTTATAGAGTGAGTTATACACACCTTGCAACTCATCTGGATGAATGTGGATCATCACGCCTTTTGTTAATACAAAATCATAAGTTGATGCGGCAGTAAAATCCAAAATTGACGAATGATACACGTTCAAATTAGAAAATCGCTCGAGGCTTTTAGCTGCATTATCATTAATCTCAATTGCCGACATAGTCGCATGAGGCAAGATAGATTTTAACGCCTCGATGTTCATACCTATATTGGCACCAAACTCAATCACACTCTGCACATTTTTAGTCTGTTGTAATACTTTGGTAAAAAATGCAATATTGGCCACTACAGTGTCAGCCTCGTGGTTACGTTTGAGATATTCATCACCAAACTCCCCTACCCAAAATCTTTCTTGTTCAGTTTTGTACGTCACTTTATGCTCCTAAGTATGTTGTTATTTTTATTCCAGTAGAGTAAAGGCTAAGGCTGTGCCGCTCGGAATTGCCCATTTTGCCTTACGACCCAATATGTCCTCATAATGCTTAGGCGCCAGGCCAAAACCTGGGCGTATGCTCTTTACATTATCAGGAGTCAAAGACTCTCCCATGGCAATATCTTTGACGACATATAAGGAGCGCCGAAACTTAACATTATCTTCTTCGGCCTCAGTTCTTTGGTAATTCACGTGACCTAGTGCCGACCACGCTGTTTTAGCATCTTTACAAAGTTGAGCAAGTTCAGCTGGTTCGATAGAAAAACTATCATCGGCGCCGCCACCTCGTCGGTCTAAGGTGACATGCTTTTCAATTACACAGGCTCCTAAAGCTACTGATGCAACTGCGGTGGCATTATCTATAGTGTGATCAGATAGACCAGATAACACACTAAAACGTTGGCTGATATCCGCTATCGTGCGTATATTATATTCGCCTGCTGGAGCTGGATAACCACTAACACAGTGCAAAATTACTAACGCCTCGCAGCCATTATCTCTCGCGGTAGCGATTGCCTGCTCGATTTCTTCTTCATTCGCCATACCTGTAGACATGATCATTGGTTTACCCGTTTTAGCGACACGCTTAATTAAAGGTAAATCAACCAGCTCAAATGAAGCTATTTTATAGACGGGGACATCAAGCGACTCCAATAAGTCGACGGCGCTAAAGTCAAATGGTGAGCTAAATATAGTGATTCCTAACTCTTTAGCTCTGTCAAAAAGTGGTTTATGCCACTCCCATGGCATATGTGCCTCACGATATAACTCATATAAAGACCTACCGTCCCAAAGGCCACCATGAATTTGAAATTCATCCGTATTTGAATCTAACGTAATGGTGTCTGGAGTATAGGTTTGTAATTTAACCGCATCCGCACCAGCCTTTTTTGCTTCTTCGATTATTCGTAAGGCTCGCGTTATATCACCATTATGATTTGCAGAGAGCTCGGCGATAATATAAGGAGGGTGATCTATCCCAATTAGGCGACCATTGATACTTATCTCTGTTGTCATACTTATCTCACTTTATTGGCGCCCGAATAAATATTTCGCTTGTGACTTGCTGATAGTTTGCCGAGGTAAACAATTGCTGCGATGCCGAATTATCTTGCATAACCCGAGCATGAATTGTCACATCCCGATGGATAATGTCAATGATCGCTAATGCTCTAGTCGCTATTTTTTGCCCATAATAACTAGGATCAATAAAAATCGAAATAACATATTCACATTGAGCAATACGGTTCAATCTCACCACGCCTAGATTAAGGTTACTGACATTATCAATAATCAGATAAAAGAAATGTTCCGCATTGGATAATTGGTTCTGCATCCACACTTGGTGCTCTAACCAACTTGGGGATTGAGGGTTGGGTGAATATTGCCGTGTCTGTGGTTGAATTTGCCAATTATAAACCTGTTCTATATCGTCATGAGTGGCCTTACGTAGGCCCAATGTCGATGGCAGATAACTAAGCAGACCATTGAGCTCAACCAATACCCGTTTTACACCTAAACCATCACATAATACTAAGTTTCTAGCTCTGAATTCGGTTAAGTTCGCAGTTAAAAATGCGTATTGCACAGTTAACTTAGTCGTAATCTCATCCAGCTCAAGATAAATAGCAGCGTTTGCTGCAACGAGATTATTGCAAATAGCTCTCTGATTATCGGCAAGGGGAATAAGGATACTCGGCAGTCCAAGACATGCCCTTTCTAATGCGGTTGTCCCTGCAGCACCAATTGCGAGATCATGCTGAACCATGATTTCTGCCATATTTTCTACATAATCAAAGTGTTTGGCTTTATTGCCCAATACCTTGATATATTTTTTAACGACTTGATAATGCGGTGCATGTTGCCCCAATAATACTGTTATTTGTGGACGGTCATCGGCCGGCAGCTGCAAAAAGGCTTCTAGCACTTTACCTGTTGCATTAGGCAGATCCATAGCGCCCATAGTAATCAGTACTCTGGGCTGCACAGTCGTCACGTGTCGATGCATGATGGTTTCGCGTATTGGCGCAAAGTTATCCGCTAATAAAGCATAATCACTGCCCGCTAAAACACGTTTGATAGTGCTCTGCAACACATATGCAGAATCTTCTCGCATTGGGGTTTGGTCTAATAACAGATCGGCAGCATGTAATCTGAGTAAATCGTCGATTATAAATAACTTACAATCCAGTACATTCCTAACATATTGCTCCCATTCGATATTAATGCCGTAATGATCGACTATTAATAGATCAACATCCTTTATTTGTGCCAACAAACTGTCTGCATCTTGCTGCCAAGACACTCCTAGCCAACTGGCGGCATAGTCAGCTTCAGCATTAGATTCTACGGCTACATTTGGCGTTAAGTTAACCTCATTAATAACAGGAGACGCTAACTCAACCACAGATAAACCGCGTCGTTGAATTAATCCAATAAGATCGCCCGGTTGACGGCGGCAAGCAAAGCTAACGCTATACCCTTGGTTAGTTAATTCCTTCGCCAATACAAGACAGCGCATAATATGACCACTGCCAATTTGTACTGCGGCATCTGCACGAATGACAATATTCATTTGGCTATAAACTTATCTGTATGTGACAACGCATATAAAGCTTCAGCAAATTCCCAGTCTTCTAAGGTATCAATATCTTGTACCCGTTTCCTAGGGAGTAAAACGACTCTTGCATTCGGAGAAAATATTGGTTTGCCTTGTTTAAATGCTGCAACCCTTCCCCAATAAAATTGGCCTGCATCATGATAGGCCTGAGGTAAATCTTGCGAACGAGTATTAAGATGCTTGGGGTCAAACATGCTGACCTCTCCCCCTACAGATAAGGTAATAGCTCTTTGAATAGGGAAAGAAAACGTTGTGGCACTAAAAACATAATCAATATCATCAGAGATTAAAGTACTCAAACCTTGTTGTAAGTCATGAGGTTGTACAAATGGCGCAGTTGCATAAAGACAACATATCAATTCTGGTGCCCAATCTTGCTGTTCACACCAAATAATCGCATGCTGGACAACAGTAAGCGTAGTGGCAAAATCATTAGAAATATCTGCAGGCCTAACAAAAGGTACTTGGGCGCCATAGGCTAATGCAACTTCAGCAATATGTTCATCATCGGTCGACACAATTACCTTATCAAAACATCCAGACTGAATTGCAGCCTCAATAGAATAGGCGATGATTGGTTTGCCGAAAAATGGTTTGATATTTTTATGCGGAATACGTTTACTGCCACCACGGGCCGGTATAATCGCTATTTTCACCGTGTTAATTCCTACCCTCATGACACTATTTTATTTATTGAGGCTTTTGCGGTTAAGCCATCAAGTCGCTAAGCTATATAACCATTAACCAAACAGATATTTCACAAGTAAAAGATACAATATCTAAATAATCAAGAAATTGTTTTTTATAACTTAAAGTAAGCAGCGAATGAGTATAAACGACAGCTTTACGTCGACACATGCAGTAACAGACGCTCGACAATAGCTTCAACTTGCGCTTGAGACACGCCGGGGTGAAGCGGTAAGGTCATTATTTCACGGTAAAATGCTTCCGCTTGCGGAAAGTCGCCCGCTTTAAATCCTAAAGTCATATAATAGGGTTGTAAATGCACGGGGAAATAATGTACGTGTACTTGAATATCATCTGCATGCATTTTTTCAAAAATTGTGCGTCGGTGAATAGGCTCAGGTAAGCGTACAATTTGCAAATGATAAGCGCTCAAACTATTTGATAAGGGCTCAACTGGCACAATAGAAGAACCCAAAAGTGCACGACTATAGCACTGAGCGAGTTTATTTCTGGTTTCAACATATTGAGTTAGACGACTCAACTGACTAAGACCTAAAGCTGCTTGCATATCTGTCATTCGATAATTGAAGCCCAGCTCATGTTGCTCATAATACCAAGGACCTTCATCTGGGCGTTGCATCTTATCAGGTATTTTGGTAATTCCATGACTACGATACAATGCCATTTTTTCGGCTAAGCTGGCATCGTTAGTCGTTGCTACACCACCTTCAGCCGTAGTGATTATCTTAACCGGATGAAAACTGAAAACGGTGATAGACGAATACTGACAAACGCCAATCGGCTTTTCAGCATAATATCCACCTATAGCATGGGAAGCATCTTCAATTACAGCTACGCCATACTCGGTTGCCAATGCGCCAATAGCTTTCATATCACAACTATGCCCTGCCAAATGCACGGGAATAATCACCTTAGGTAAGCGCCCTAAACGCTTGGCTTGCTGCAGTTTATGTTGAAGCATGACAGGACACATATTACCACTGCGAACATCTACATCGACAAAGTCTACCTCGGCTTTGCAATACAAGGCACAATTTGCAGATGCAACAAAGGTAATAGGTGAAGTCCACACTAGATCACCTTCACCCACCCCTAACGCCAAACAAGCAATATGCAGTGCAGAAGTCGCACTATTGGTTGCGACAGCATAATGAGCATGAGTATGCTGCATCACTCCTTGTTCAAACTCGGGAACCTTAGGTCCCTGTGTCAGATAATTAGAGTTCAATACCTCGACGACAGCATTAATATCCTGTTGGTTTATATCTTGTTTACCATATAAAATCATGCATTAGCATCCATAGAAATAATTTCACTTGGTGTTAAAAAATGTGTATTTGTGCCCGAGTGATATTCATAGCCCGATACTACCGGTAGTCCTTTTTCGCCCAGTTTATTGCAGCTGTAATCATTGTTACCACTAAAAAACTGAATACTTGGAGTGATCACAAAGTGATCGTCAAATTCCAAAGTATGGTGTGAGTCATCACTAGGGCACATAATCTCATGCATTTTTTCCCCAGGTCGAATACCGACTATATCTTGCTTTAAATTAGGTGCGTAAGCAGTCGCTAAGTCAGTCACTTTAATAGACGGTATCTTAGGGATAAAAATCTCTCCACCTTGCATCCTAGCAAAATTCTTTAAGACGAAATTCACACCATCTTGTAGCGTTATCCAAAAACGTGTCATGTCAGGATGCGTAATGGGTATAGACTCAGATCCATTGGCAACCAGCCCTTTAAAGAAAGGCACAACAGACCCTCTAGAACCGACGACATTACCGTAACGCACAGCTGCAAAACGTGTACTTCCCGAACCAACGATATTATTGGCCGCCACAAAAAGTTTATCGGAGGCCAGCTTAGTTGCCCCATAAAGATTAATAGGATTAGCGGCTTTATCTGTCGATAACGCAATGACTTTCTGCACATTATTGGCAATAGCAGCTTTAATCACATTTTCAGCACCATATATATTGGTCTTAATACACTCCATAGGATTATATTCCGCAGCTGGCACTTGCTTAATAGCTGCTGCATGAATGACATAATCAACATCACGGAAAGCCTGCATAAGACGATCGCTGTCACGTACATCACCGAGGAAATATCGCATACAAGGAGCATGGTAAGTCTGTTGCATTTCGTACTGTTTTAACTCATCTCGAGATAAAATAATGAGTCTTTTGGGCTTATATCTTTCAAGAATTGTTTTAGTGTATTTCTGTCCAAATGAGCCAGTACCACCGGTTATTAAAATCGTTTTATTATCAAACATTAGGGCTCCTCAGAGACTCAATTAACTTGGATTATTAAGCTGCGACAATGGAAAATACAACTGACACCCTGTTGTCTATTCAAAATAAATGCAAAGAATAAGCCAAGATGTCTACATTGATATACTTACTTAGGGTTTACTCAACCACAAAGCTCTTTTAGTATAGGCAGTTACCTGTAGAACTTACACAGTTTCATCGTCTAATTCCAGTTTAGCAGTGTAAAATGGAGCTGTAGCTAAACAATATCGCAAAGAGAGATAAAAATGGCTCCTTCTAGCCAAGTCATTATCTTAGTGAGAACATTTGCGGAGTAACAGTAGGTATCCTAAAGCAACCAAACGAGTTTGACTTATTGCACAAAGAGGAATGTATATACCAATGAATAACATATTAAATACCTTTTCGATAAGTCGATTCAACGAATATTATTTACCCAGCATTAATCGTCATACATTCGAAAACCTTGATTCTAAAACGCTTTATGATAAGAGATTCAAACGAGCATTTTCTCATCAAGATAAGCTTAATATTATCGTGGGAGTCGACTCTGGACTACTCGCTAATTACGTGCTTGAAAGTGATATAGCGGATGGCACTCAATTTATCTTTATAGAACTAGAACAAATACTACAATTCCTGACTATAGATATACCTGTCAATAGACAAAAAAATGTCAAAGTGTTAACTGAAACAGAGTTTCTTGCGGAACTCAGTAAAAATGATATAGAAATATACATAGCCAAAGGTGAGTATGAAATTTATGCATCACTTGGCGTTGCATCACAACATCTAGACATATACAGCGAACTATTCAATCGAATTGAAAACAAAATTAAAGATGAGTATTTTAATCACAGTATTGGTTTTACACAAAAAATATTTTTCAAAAAACAACTAGAGAACATCGCTGACAACCATACCCCAGCAAAAATCCTTAAAAACACATTCCCCGGCAAGACTTGTTTAATTATTGCTGGAGGCCCATCATTAGATGAAAATATTGATTGGATAAAATTGCATAACGATGATCTATTTATCATTGCTGTAGCAAGAATTGCAGGAAAACTAACAAAGAACTTTATTAACTTTGACATTATAACTTGTGTTGACCCTCAGGAATTAAACTTCGATGTTTGCCGAGAGATTTTTGCGATAAGTAATAATATTCCTCTAGTAAACTCTTATCACATCAGCTCCAAAATCCTTTCTCAGTGGCAAGGACCGAGCTTATATTTAGGACAACGATATCCATGGGCTAGCCACGGGGATAATGACAACATTATTACCTTAGGTCCTACTGTCACAAACAGCTCAGTACGTTTAGCGATTGAAATGGGGTTTTCAAAAATTCTCTTAACTGGAGTTGACTTTTGTTATTCAAAGTCTGGTTTTACCCATGCAAATGGGACTGTTGAAGCCAATCTAGGCCCTAACCTTGGTCATGACGGGAAATGGATTGAAACCTATGCCGGCTATCTTGCAGAAACCCCAATACAATTAATACATGCAATGACATCACTAGCTGAAGAAGTTAAAATTTATCCAGAGGTTGAGTTTATTAATCTGTCGAATAGCGCGGCAAAAATAGAGAGTATTTCTTATACAAATAAGAACAATATTAAACTTGAAAAATTTGGTAGTAAAGCACTTAAAAACGTAACAACACTAAGCTTAAAAGAAAAAGAATTAGACTTAAAGGATTGTCAGCAACATTGCCTAAAAGCAGAAGAAAAATTAAAGAGCCTCTACACTCTAATACAACAAGCACTAAAGCTATCCGAAAAATTAAATACTAACTCGACCAAAGCGGAAGAAGTGATAACTCAACTTGACAAAATAGAGTCTAAAATAAACAAAAAACACTCTAACTTCGCAACCCTAATAAAATTCTATGGATATTTTGAGTTTTCTAAATTCTTGACCACACGAGAGCTAAACTCATGGGATCAAAAACATATTAATAAAATGACAGTAAACTATTACACTGCGTTTAATTTAATTTGCAAAGACATTTTATCCTTAGTAAATCAAGCTAAAGAAGTTTTATGGTTGAGACAAAAAGAAATAGCACCAACATCATTAATAACACTTGCAAACGAATGGCTAAAAAAAGGTCAACCAGGCAGGGCTATAATTTGGCAACATGATCATGAAAGTAAAAAATTAAATCATGATGAAAAGGTTATATTAGCTAGATTAGGCACCCTATTTAATAAGAGTACGACTCAAGTAAACCAAGTGTATATTGACGCCTTAAACAAATCCTCATCAATGGAACAAGTCTACAAAAAAATTATTGGGCTAAATGCGAATAAAAATGGATATGCTTTATCCCTTACCGTAAAAAATTTATTGCCACTGATTGAGACTGATCTCGAGGCTAAAAGATTATATCATCTTGCCTTATCCTTCCAGCTCAACCTAGAGCAACAACCCCAACAAGCATTAGATGCCTTGCTTGCTCTACCCGAGGAACTTTGCACTGAGATGGAGTTAAAAAATATTATTTTGCTCGCTCTCAAATTGAGTAACCTTGAACTAGCGGTAGCAACATTGGTCAAAATTTTGGCTTATAGTGATGAATACATGCCGCAGTATGCACATATTTTAAAGCTTCAAGGCAAAATACAACAATCTGTCAACACCTACTTAGATTACTTAGAAAAATATCCATCGGATACGCAAACATGGATAAAGCTAGGGTTATTTATGATTGAAATCAATCAAGTAGAAGCATCCCACACTGCATTTTCTAATGCGACTGACGCCGATCCTAACAATCAAGTCGCACAAGAATATTTAGCAGAGCTCACGCGATTAATGACTTCTTCGCAATAATGTTATAAACCCGCACCGAACACTAATATTCGTGTTCGGTAATTTCACTATTACCTCACTAGATCGTATAATTAAGCTCATTTCAGCATTGCCCACTCGCATACCCAAGGAGATTTTGTTTGGCTCATACCTATATACCTTTAGATATTTACCGCCGTAAGTGGATTTTCAACCACAAAGACTTACCTGTTACCGATGAGGATAAGGCGCATATCCTACCGTTAACGGATAAAAGTGCTATGGAGGTTTGGAACCAATGGATCAGCAATAAAAGTAGTCGTGCGGAGCAATTTACTAAGGGAGATTGGGCAGCCAAGGCTGATGCTTGGACTGAAACAGATGGCTGGCAAAGTATTTGGGACAGTGAAGATAGCAGTTTACCTGCTATGTTAGCCGATTTCATTCAATGGCCAGATGAAACGCCGGTGTATTTTTGCTATGAAAAGTATCAAGTAATTGAAACACGTTGGGATGTATTTGTCCGCAATTGGAAATGTTTTTTGTTCTTCGATGACGGTCCAATTCTGATCTCTTCAAAACAAAAACAAGCAGTCATGTTCGAACAAAATGGGCAGTACAAGCTAGGTACTCGCGGTTAATTTAATCTTGTTTACACACAAATGGCATACTAATGCTTAACGCGAGTATGCCGAATTTTCCCATCACCACCTCATGCTTAAACGTTATTGGTCTATCACTCCCCCTTTCTTTAGATTAACATCCGTTTGCATTGTTGAGTGTTTGCGCAATCGATACCAACGTTTTGCAAAAATACTCATCAAAATCAGCTTTAAACCCAATAATTAGAATCTAAAAATGAGGTGTATTATGAAGTTACTCTCCACGCTGACTCTCGCAACAGCGCTATTATTACCTAACGCAGTCATTGCAAAAGACGTTTCAGGTGTGCAAGTTGCCGATAGTGTGACGTTAGATAGCCAAATTTTACCACTGAATGGCGCTGGCGTTCGTAGTAAATTCTTTATGGATTTATATGTGGGAAGCCTTTATGTACCGACAGTCTTAAATAACACAGCAGCAGTCATCAATGCTCCGATTGCAGTCATTCGGCTCAACATTACTTCAGGCATGATCACCTCCGAAAAAATGCGCGATGCGATCATCGAAGGGTTTGAGCACGCCACAGCGGATAACACCGTCGATATCCAACCGCAAATAGATGCTTTTATGGCGCTATTTAATGAAGAAATTAAAGCTGGCGACCAATTTACCTTAGTCGCCAATAAAACCCGCGGCGTAACGGCCTACAAAAATAGTCAAGAACAAACGACTATCGAAGGTGAGATGTTCCGTCAAGCACTGTTAAAAATTTGGCTAGGTGATAAACCTGCCCAGAGCAGCTTAAAAGAGGCCATGCTGGGCAAATAAATTAACTTGGCGTTAGAATTTGAAGCCGATATCCAAGGCAACTGCACCTTGGTTATCGATTTCAAGAGCCGTTTGGTTGGTCACTTCTACTTCACTATCAAAGTAGTAACCCGCGTACAGGTTAACAGAGAGCGCCGAAGTCGCTTGCCAACCGCCGCGCAGATAACTGACCCATTCGTTAGTTTCTACTACGGTATCATCATCTTCGATGAGGAAACGCTCGGTACGGCGCGAGCTACCAAAACCCATATTCCAAGTAGGATTAAATTTATAGCTTAATTCTAATCCTGCAGGGCCACTAAAACCGGCTTGGAAAGGGTTAGCCAGCGCCCAATGTTCATCTATCTGCCAGCGCATGGCGAGATAAGGCACTGTCCGTACCTCATCGATATCATTAAGATACGCAACCCCAAAACCAATCATATTGCCCGATTTTAATGCATACATTACCGATGCCACAACACCATAACTCTGTGCTTGGTCAGCCGATGCAGTATCAGCGTAAGCATATTGGATCTGCGGTGCTAACGAAAAAGACCAGCGTTTATCCATGCGGTAGTTTAAAGAAACCCCAGCACGATAACGATTAATGTGATCCCAACTTTGTCCGTCAATGCCAAATAATGATGAAACATTATTGGGTCCAGTAAGACTAATATTGCGCCAATCATAATTAAGTCGATCGTAACCGACATTAAAACCCACTGACCATTGCTGATCTAGCGGCATATTCATTCCAGCACTGAGCAATAGGCTGTCTCTTTGCAGATCGGTATTGCCATTGGCAACCTCTGCACTTTGAGTGCTCACCTGGGAGATATTTAATCTAAAAGGCTTTCTCTCCTGCGAAGGTTTATCTGCCGCGACCACTGCTCCACTGATTAATGGCAACAGTAATAGACCGCTTTTTAGTGTGAGGTACTTAGTGCTCAATTGTGGAAGTTGTTGATTAGCCACGCTCAATCCTTACATATAAATGTCGAAATATATTTTGCGCATATGATACGCGCTATCAAACAGAAAAGTTCATACATCCAATATTTAGATACAAAATGATACTTCTCAACTAGATTAACTAGATTAACTAGATTAACTAGACTAACTAGACTTTATAACTATAGTCGATGCGCCTTTAAAAACATTTCAGCACACCCTAAAATATATTTTTCTCTGTCACCAAGGAGTTCATCGACGGCCAATCCCAGCTCCAACTTTAATTTAAGTTCACCAAATAACATTAAACAAAAACGCACTGCACTATGGTGGGCATCACCAAAAAAATATTTGCCAAGTAAATCTACAGCAGCCAAATAATCAGCCAATATTGCCACAATATGTTGAGGCCCTGCCTCAAAAAATAACCGCGACACTTCGGGATGGCTTTCGGATTGGGCAACACAAGTTTTAAACACAGTGATGGTCTCTGGGCTAACTATCATCTCACCAAACTGCAGCGCAAATTGGGTCAAGGCTAATTCAGGCTCTGTTGGGTCACTTAACAAACCATCATTAAGGTTATGACTAACGCATTTAGACTCGATTGCCGCAACAAATAGCTCATCTTTACTGCCGAAATAGGAATACACGGTTTGTTTTGACACTCCCGCGAGTTTTGCAACTTCATCCATGCTGGTATGGGGAAAACCTTGACGACAAAATAAATCAATCGCAGCCACAAGCACTTGCTGACGTTTTTGATCGCTACGGCTCAGCGGTAACTGTGGTTCAGAGGAATGCGTCATATCAACTACCCACTCGTTAAACAGAAATAAGTTTACATTAGTTAAGCACAAAATAGACTAGACAGTCCAGTTCCGCACAATTAGACTAACAAGTCTAGTTACATTGCATTAACGTTTAACCTACAGTGGAAATACTGATTATGGATCTCACAGCAAGGCGCTTTTGGCGCACGACTCACATTTGCGTGTTTGCGTTTGCATCATTAACGGCCTGTCAAAAAGAAGTGACCGAACACGCCACTACAGTCATGCTGCCCACAGTAACGAGTCAAACGTTAATCTTAACGCCTAGTTATCAGCGTATTCAAACCTATACAGGCACAATCCGCGCTGGTAATACGACGGGTGTCGGTTTTGAATTAGCCGGCAAGTTAAACGAACTACAGGCCGATTCAGGCATTAAAGTGAAGCAAGGGCAAATACTTGCAGTACTCGATACCCGCCTACTCGAAGCGGAGCGTCAGGAGATCCAAGCCAGTCTGGCGCAAACCCAAGCCGATGTTAACCTCGCCACCAGCACCTTAAAACGTAATCAACAATTGAAAAAGTCGGGTTATGTCTCTGAGCAATTATTAGATGAAAACCATGGGCAATTAAGTAGCTTAGCCGCAGTGAAAAACCGTCTACTCGCCTCACAGTATGCCAACCAACTTAAGCTCGACAAATCCATCTTAATGGCGCCCTTTGACGGCACGATAAGCCAAAGACTACATAACCTAGGCGAAGTCATTACCGCAGGCAGCCCTATCTTTACCTTGGTGGGAAATATCAATTCTGAAGCCTATATTGGCATTCCTGTCGCGTTAGCGGATCAATTCTACGCCGGTCAGCAAGTACAAGTGAGTGTGCAAGATCAAATCTTTACCGCCAACATTGCCGGTATCAGCGCGGAAGTCAATCCCGTTAGTCGCACCCTACAACTCAGAATAAGTCTGCCTAAAGATGTCCGTGTGATTAACGGTGAAATAGCGTACCTGCATCAACAACAGCAAGTCGCACAAGCAGGCTATTGGGTGCCGATTTCGGCGCTGACGGATGGTATTCGGGGATTATGGAATCTATATGTCATCAAAAACCAGGAGCAGCAATCTGTCATTGAGCGGCGGGATGTGGAAATTCTCTACACCACCCAAGACATGGCTTACATTCAAGGCGCAATTGAGCCCAAAGAAACCTATGTCACCCAAGGGCTGCATAAACTGATTGTGGGTCAAGTCATATCTCCAAACCCTAATGCGCCGAGCCCATTATGATTAAAGCCTTTGTTGAAAATGGTCGTCTAGTTAGCCTCATTATCGCGCTATTAATTGTGGCTGGCTTTGGCGCCATATCGAGTCTGCCGCGTACTGAAGACCCAAATATTACTAATCGTTTCGCCTCAGTGATCACGCCTTATCCCGGTGCTTCGGCCGAGCGGGTCGAAGCCTTAGTCACTGAAGTGCTTGAAAATCAACTCAGACGCCTTGAAGAAATCAAGTTGATCCAGTCGACCTCTCGGCCGGGGATTTCAGTCATTCAATTAGAATTGAAAGACACGGTCACAGAGACAGATCCCGTATGGTCTCGGGCGCGGGATTTATTGGCTGACGCAAAAGTAAGCCTACCGGAGGCTATACCATCTCCAACTTTGGATGATCAAATTGGTTATGCCTATACTGCCATTTTAAGCTTAGTGTGGGATGCAAAAACACCTCTTCGAGTTGATATACTCAACCGCTACGCCAAAGAATTACAGAGTCGACTTCGGCTATTATCGGGCACTGATTTTGTGAGGCTCTACGGCGCACCGGCCGAAGAAATGCTCGTACAGCTTGACGGCAATAAGATGAGCCAATTACAACTCACCCCTGCCACTATTGCCCATATCCTCAGCAGCGCCGACAGCAAAATTGCCGCGGGTGAAATTAATAATGATCACTTTCGCGCCTTAGTCGAAGTATCAGGCGAACTCGACTCACAAACGCGTATTCGCCAAGTGCCACTCAAAATCGATGCCCAAGGCCAGATTATTCGACTCGGTGACATTGCTACGGTGACGCGCCAAGTCAAAACCCCCGCAGACAGCATAGCGTTAATCGATGGTGAACAGGGCGTTTTTGTCGCCGCGCGTATGCTCAATAATAGCCGCGTTGATCTCTGGCAAGCACAGGTTGAACAAGTGGTTAATGAGCTTAATCACGACCTGCCGGCCAATGTTCGTATCCAATGGTTATTCGAGCAAAACAGTTATACCAGCGAACGCCTCGGTGGATTAGTTATCAATCTCCTGCAAGGGTTTGTCATTATTTTATTGGTACTGTTACTCACGCTTGGGCTAAGAAATGCCGTTATCGTGGCGATATCCTTACCACTTACGGCTCTATTTACCTTAGCTTGTATGAAATATATTGGTTTACCGATACACCAAATGTCGGTAACGGGGCTTGTTGTCGCCCTTGGGATCATGGTGGATAATGCCATCGTGATTGTCGATGCCATATCACAAAGACGCCAACAAGGGATGAGTCGTCTAAGCGCAGTGAGTGAAACCTTACATCACCTTTGGCTGCCGCTTGCGGGCTCAACACTCACCACCATTCTTGCTTTTGCGCCCATAGTACTCATGCCTGGTGCTGCGGGAGAATTTGTCGGTGGCATTGCCATGTCAGTGATGTTTGCGCTGCTGGGCTCTTACGTGATTTCCCATACGTTAATTGCAGGGCTCGCGGGACGTTTTAGCCATGAGGGCAAAAATGATGTTTGGTATCAACACGGGATCAACCTGCCGCGGCTAAGCCAGTATTTTCAAACAAGCCTTAGAATCGCCCTCAAGCGCCCTATTCTCAGCGCATTAATTATTGGTATTACTCCCGCCTTAGGTTTTTACGCATCCGGTAAAATGACGGAGCAATTTTTTCCGCCATCGGACAGGGATATGTTTCAGATTGAAATCTATCTTGCGCCCCATGTGAGCTTAGAAAATACTCTGCATCAAGTGCAACTGATGGATAAACAACTTCATACCATTACAGGTATTAGCCAGGTCGATTGGGTGGTTGGCGGTAATACGCCTTCATTTTATTATAATTTAACCCAGCGCCAACAAGGCGCCAGCAATTACGCCCAAGCTATGATTAAAGTGACTGACTTTCAGCGCGCCAATCAACTCATTCCTGAATTACAACAGCAATTTGATCGCAGTTTCCCCGAGGCGCAAGTGCTGGTACGCAAATTAGAACAAGGCCCACCTTTTAACGCCCCAGTAGAGTTAATGATCTTTGGTCCAAATCTAGATACCTTGCGATCGATTGGCGACGAAGTGCGAAATATTCTCGCTAAAACACCGGACGTACTGCATACACGCGCAACACTCAGCGCAGGTGCGCCTAAGCTGTGGCTACAAGTGAATGAAGATGCCAGCTTAATGAGTGGTTTGAGCCTTACGGATATTGCCAAGCAAATCCAAATGTCGACCACTGGCGTTATCGGTGGCAGCGTGCTAGAGCAAACAGAGTCTTTACCTATTCGGGTTCGGTTAGGTGATAGCAGCCGCGAAGAAACCAGCCGTCTGGCAGAAATTCAACTCGTGGCGCCTTCGGGTGAGGCAATTGCATTATCAGCTTTATCTCACAGTGATGTGCTTGTAAGCCGCGGCGCGATCCCAAGGCGAAACGGCCAAAGAGTCAATACCATTGAAGCCTATATCGTCAGCGGAGTGCTCCCAGCCCAAGTGTTGAATGAGGTTAATGATAAAATAGCTCAACTACAGCTACCCTCTGGCTATCGAATTGAAATCGGTGGCGAAAGCGCTAAACGCAACGAAGCGGTAGGGAATTTATTATCAAATGTCATGTTAGTAGTAACCCTGCTATTAGCCACTGTAGTGCTGTCTTTTAACTCCTTTAGACTGACTGCGATTATCCTTCTAAGTGCCATACAATCGGCTGGGCTTGGGCTGCTCGCGGTATTTGTATTTGGCTATCCGTTCGGATTTCCAGTAATCATAGGATTACTAGGGCTAATGGGACTGGCCATTAACGCAGCAATTGTGATCTTAGCCGAATTAGAAGATATGCCGAGCGCTCGACTTGGCGATACAGAAACCATCATTACCACCGTCAGTCGTTGTGGCCGCCATATCAGTTCGACAACCATTACGACTGTTGGCGGTTTTATCCCACTCATCATAGCTGGCGGTGGCTTTTGGCCGCCCTTTGCTATTGCGATAGCGGGCGGAACATTACTCACCACGCTACTCTCACTTGTGTGGGTACCAACTATGTACTTACTGTTGATGAAACAGCGTAACCTGAAAACGCTAAGTGTTAAATGATGGCGCAAACAAAGTAAGGCTAAAGTAAAAAAATCTAAAAGTGCACAACAAAAAGTAATAACTAAAAACAGCTTAATACATCATCATTTCAAAAAAGTGGTGATGTATTAATCTAAAGGGTAAACAGTTACTTGATAGCCACTTTTAAATCCCTAGCATTCAATCACACACCACAATAGCCTAAATAAACCACTGGTTTAGTCATAACTTAACCAAAAAACGATAACAAATAATAAATCTTAGACTCATATCATGACCTCTAGCTAAATTTTCAGGTACATTGCGGCACCTTTACCCATAGGATCACATAATGAATTATAAACATTGGCCTATCGCAAAACAGATTGGGGCTCTCGCCTTTTTTCTTACCCTCATTATTTTTAGCATACTCAGTACCCTTTCCTACAAAGCGGCATCAAATGTCCTTGAAGATAAAGGCATTAGTGCGATGAAGGCTGAAATCAATGCCTTATCAAGTATGCTAGAACTGCAATATGACAGTCTGTTACAACTTGCTAGGCGCAATGCTGATATTTTTAAAGAAATGTATCCAGGGCAATTTAGTAAACCGAATAAAACCATTAACGTTATTGGCGTAAGCACTCCTGCGCTACTTCACGAACAAGAACAAATTAATACCTCAAAAAGTAAGGTCGACCGCTTTTCGAACTTAACGGGCGGTAATGCCACCATATTTGTGCGCGACGGTGACGATTTTGTGCGTATTGCTACATCACTCAAAAAAGCCGATGGTAATAGAGCACTTGGCACTTTCCTGGGTAAAAGTCATCCTGGTTATCAAACTCTGATTGGCGGCAAAGACTATGAAGGTTATGCCAAGCTGTTTGGTAAAGACTACATGACGGTTTATCGCCCGGTGAAAGACACTCAGGGACAAGTCATTGGTATTTTGTACATTGGTTTTGAAATAAGCGCCGTATTACAACAACTCCAACAAGCGGTGAATGGTTTAATCTTAGAAGAAACAGGCCATTTCATATTAATGCACAAAGTTGACAATTTACTGGTCGCGCACCCTCAATTTGCTACTGGCGAAAGAGTCACAGATACCATGTTAGATGGCTTGAGCCTAAGCCAAGCAACACAGGATAATACCGACTGGCGTTATGCTAATAGCAAAGATGAAGCTATGTTTGCCCACAGTAAAACAGTGAATGGCTGGAACTGGGTGCTCATCGGCCAAGTAAAAATCAGTGAGCTCAATGAAGAGAGCATGTATTTACTTAAAATCAACGCGATTGTGGCAATGACTGGTATAGCACTAATCACCGCATTACTGTCAATGGTGCTAATCAGAACGCTTAAGCCATTACATGTATTACAAAATCATATGGAAACCTTAGGCCACGGTGATTTTAGTCGCCAATTAACAGCATCTGAACCGCAAAGCCAAAACGAAGTTGATAAAATCACCTCGAGTGTATCAATAATGTCCGCAGAGCTCAGGCAACTCATCATCGCATTGCAAACCTCGGTCACTAGCCTAGAGCAACAAGCAATACAAGCGCAAAACGTGGCACAGCAAAATGGCGAAGAAGCGCAAGCTTTAATGCTACAAACCGATCAAATAGCCACGGCAATTGAAGAGATGTCAACGTCAATCCGTGATGTTGCCAATCATGCTCAAGCCGGCGCAGACCAGAGCCAACAGGTAGATGTTGCGGCTAAAGAAGGTCAAAAACAGCAAGTTCAAGTTGTACAAGACTTGCTCAAGCTAAGCCAGCAGCTCAATAGCAGCCATCAGTCAGTCGAAAAAGTTAGCCAAGAAAGTGAAGCGATTAGCAAAGTGACTGAAGTCATTAATAGCATTGCTGAGCAGACTAACTTACTCGCACTCAATGCGGCCATTGAGGCTGCGCGAGCGGGCGATCAAGGTAGAGGTTTTGCTGTGGTTGCCGATGAGGTCCGAGTTTTAGCCCATCGAACACAGTCATCCATTTTAGAAATTGGCCAGACTATTGAAAAACTGCAAACGCAAGTCAAAAACACTACAACGCAAATGAGTCAAAGCCGTCAGTTAGGTATAACATCGGCCGCCCAAGGTGAAGCTACCGGTGAACAGCTTAAGGAAATCACTCTGCGAATTGGTGAACTGGCAATTAGCTCATGTAACATTGCCTCGGCGACAGAACAACAGAGCAGTGTGGCCCAAGAAATTACTCATAACCTGCATCAGATCAGCGAGCTTGCGAGTGAAGGTGAGTTGCGTGCCTCGCAGACAGTCCATTCAGCGAACGAACTGTCCTCTTTGGCTGCAACTTTAAAGCGCCAAATAAGCCAGTTTAAAGCCTAGAAATAATCTTGTAGGGTGTTAATGACGTATCAATGCCGCCTAAATAGGCGGCATTTTTAAAGGTTAAACTTATAACAATAAATAATTAAAACAAGGAAAAAATAAAGATTAGGTAGGAATGTAGAGAGAAAAATAATCTAAAGTGAACGCTAACTAACCATCACACGCAATGCATGTTGCACTGATTTCCGCCCTTACCAATACGTTCTTGCGAATAGCTTCAAGCTTAACTGCCACAATGGTGTACAACATTATGTTCTCTTCCTTAGCGTCACTTCCCTATTATCCCGCTATATGCACTAGGGCGTGTTGACGTTTCGAGATGAAATTTTGTTCGCTCTGGCAAGCTCGTGATCACGAAACGAAGAGTGACATGTAGTTATTCTACTCAAATGACGAGTGACAAAGAGCAAGAGCTTGCCAGACGAACCCTTCGGGCAGCGTTTGGCTGGCGTTTCTGCTGCATTATCGCCCGTTTATGTAGAATAACTACACTGCACGGGCTTTGCCTTGCATAAAAGCCAGCCAACTCGCTGCAAAAATAACCCTGAAACGTCAACACGCCCTAATAATGGCCCAATAAAAAACCCCGCAAGCGCGAGGTTTTCAAATCGAGTTTAGACGTTATTCAGCATCATCTGCCGATCTGTCCATATTCTCAGTATTTTCAAGCCATAAGGCATTGATGATACCGAAAGAACAGGCTAACAAAACCCCTAATAACCACGTGAAATACCACATAGTAGATGCTCCTTAAATTGTCAGTATTAGTAGAGTGAGGCTTTATTATCTTCGATATGTTTACGGCCGATACGACCAAACATTTTGAAGTAAGTCCACGCTGTGTAACTTAATACTAAAGGTACAAAAATCGCAGCGGCAACCGTCATCACACCTAAGCTTGTTTCACTGGCTGTTGCATCCCACATAGTCAAACTCACATTCGGATCTAATGACGATGGCATCACAAATGGGAACATCGCTGCACCGCAAGTCAAAATGACCATAGCCACTGTGAGTGAACTAAATAAGAAGGCAAAACCGGAACGGTTAAAGCGACTCACTAAAATCACTAACAAAGGTAATACCACACCTAAGATTGGGAACAACATAGTGATGGGATATTTATCATAGTTAGCTAACCATGCACCAGCTTCAATCGCAACCGTCTTTAATGCTGGGTTAGAAACCGCATAATGATCGAGTGTAGAAGTCACCACATAACCATCAATCCCATTGGCTAGCCACACGCCTGCTGCTGCAAATAACACTGCCACTAATAACGCAAAGAATTGCGTGGCTTTTGCTGCACGAACGCGCAGTTCACTATCAGTCTTCATTTGCAGCCAAGAAGCGCCCTGCATCATGAACATGCTTACGCTCACCAGACCTGCGAGTAGACCGAAAGGATTCAACAGACCAAATAAACCACCGTGGTATTTAGCCCGCAGGAACTCGTCAAATTCAAACGGTACGCCTTGTAATAAATTACCAAAAGCGACACCGATGATCAGCGGAGGCACAAAACCACCGACAAACAAGGCCCAATCCCATGACTTACGCCACTTTGGATTTTCAATTTTTGAACGGTAATCAAAGCCAACTGGACGCATATAAAGCGCAAACAGTACCAACATCATGGCGACATAAAAGCCAGAAAAAGACACTGCATACACCATAGGCCAAGCGGCAAATAGCGCGCCACCCGCTGTAATTAACCACACTTGGTTGCCATCCCAATGGGGGGCAATAGTGTTGATCATAATGCGGCGTTCTGTGTCGTCTTTACCAATAATCGGTAGCAACGCACCCACACCCATATCAAAACCGTCCGTTAACGCAAATCCGATGAACAGTACGCCGATCAAAGCCCACCAGATAACTCTCAACGTTTCATAATCAAACATAATGAAATCCTCTGCTTAAGCTTCTAGTTTCTCGAAATGATAACGACCCGTTTTTAAACTACTCGGACCAATACGGATAAACTTAAGCATTAAGAATACCTCAATCACCAACAGCACTGTGTAGAACAAGGTGATAGACAAGATGCTGAACCATAAGTCGCTAGTCGTTAAGCTTGAGGCTGACATAAAGGTCGGTAATATCTCTGAAATAGTCCAAGGTTGACGACCATACTCAGCGACAAACCAACCACACTCGATGGCAATCCAAGGCAATGGCAAACTATAAAGCGCGGCTCTAAGTACCCATTTTTTCTCTTGAATTTGATGACGAGTGCTTTGCCAAAATGCAGCAGCAAAGACAAACAACATAATAAAGCCTGCAGCCACCATTAAGCGGAAACTCCAGAAAATAGGCGCTACGTTTGGAATAGAATCTTTAGCAGCGGCTTTAATTTGTTCTTCGGTCGCATCGACAATATTATCGGTATAACGTTTGAGTAAGAAACCGTAACCTAAGTCCACTTTAGCGTCTTCAAAAGCCGCTCGTAGTTCAGGAGTCACATCACCCGCACGCAGTTTGACTAACATCGCATACGCTTTCATACCGTTACGAATACGTACTTCATGCTCAGCAATTAAATCATGGATACCCGTAACTTGTTCATCAAGTGAGCGGGTAGCAATAATGCCCATTGCATAGGGGATTTTAATTGCATAATCGGTATGCATGGTTTCCTGATTAGGGAAACCGACAGCGGTAAAGGCTGCTGGAGCAGGTTCAGTGTGCCACTCAGCTTCAATCGCCGCTAATTTAACACGCTGTGCCTCACCCACTTTATAACCAGACTCATCGCCTAACACGATAACCGATAAAATCGACGCCATACCAAAACTGGCCGCAATCGCAAAAGAACGACGAGCAAAAGGCAAATCACGCTTTTTGAGGATGTAATAAGCACTGATCGCCAATACAAACATGGCACCAGCGACATAACCAGATGCCACGGTATGGACAAATTTCACCTGCGCGACGGGGTTAAAGACCACCTCAGAGAAGCTTATCATCTCCATACGCATTGTTTCGTAGTTAAACACAGAACCGACAGGGTTTTGCATCCAACCGTTTGCGATCAAAATCCACAGGGCTGACATGTTAGAACCAAAAGCTACTAACCAAGTCACCATTAAATGTTGGCGTTTAGAGAAGCGATCCCAACCAAAGAAGAACATACCCACAAAGGTCGATTCTAAGAAGAACGCCATCAGGCCTTCAATCGCTAATGGCGCGCCGAAAATATCGCCTACATAGTGCGAATAGTAAGACCAGTTCGTTCCGAATTGGAACTCCATCGCCAAACCCGTCGTCACACCTAAGGCAAAGTTAATTCCAAATAACTTACCCCAGAACTTCGTCATATCTTTATAAATTTGTTTATCTGTCATCACATACAGTGATTCCATGATCGCCAGCAAGAATGCTAGCCCCAGAGTTAAGGGAACAAATAGGAAGTGATACATGGCTGTCAGCGCAAACTGCAACCGTGACAGCTCAACAACCTCTGCAACAATCATCGGTGACTCCTTACGTGGTGCGTCCAATGGCTATGGACATAGGCAATTATTCGCAACAAGTGCCTTGGTAGGATAGTGAGTTTCATTTTGTGCTTATATCTGTCATCAGTATAAACCGTTAAATTTAATCTTTCGCATTACATCCAAGCTGCAAGGTGTAAAAAGTCCTCAGCCTCATAACATATCGAGATATGAGTCACACTATTACATAACATTGGGAGCAATACTTTACTACTTAATAGGTCAAATGAGTCATCAATATAAATATCAGCAAGTTAAGATATATATTTACGCTCATCTACTGTTATTTTATACGCCTGAGTTTGATTCAAATCAATCAAACCCAGTGGTTTAGATGGGTTTTGCGGCAAGGCACACACTTCCCTACAGGAAGGTATTGACAACATCCACCAACGAGAGTAGTGAACTTGCATTATTCTATATAAAGCCATGGTTTTACACCTTAGCCACAAAAATCGTACGCTAACAGTCGAAACCAGAACAAATTAAAAAAATAGCAACAATCATACTAATAACAAATAACAAACAAAAACACATTAATAAAAATAAATTAATAAAAAACAATATTTTATATTTGCGCGGTGTATTTCAACCAATAAATAAAAAAATTAACCATTATTTTATCTAATGTATAATTGTATTTTTTCTCGTTTGATAAGCGCATTTGAGTTGTCTAATATATAGCCTGTGTTAAGGAGACAATTGGGTTACACGGTGTCGTCGCCCAGCCCAAACCTACTTCGCGCACATTGGTATTAACTTTTGGTGTGGAGATATTGATATGACTAAATTATTTGAACGTCTGGTTAACAGTTATAAGCGTGTTTTTGTTGAACTTTATACCGCTAATGAACTTAAATAACACTCCGAATGACTCGAAAAAGTCATTGGATTAATTTGACGTCCTATTAACAAAAAAAGCCCCCATCTCATTAAGATGGGGGCTTTTTTTGTTAATACTCATGATGGTTTTCTTGAGTGATAAAGTGAAGTAAAACAACCTGTCGTTCATCAACTCGGCTACGACCTACTTAGTAATAGGTATTTAATGCTTGAAACGACTATTTTATCACTTTGATCTATTAGCATATTTACAATAAGTATTAATAGCCTGAAATATATCGTTTTTTGTAAAAGTGCATTTTAAATATGAAAAAAGGAGCGAAATTATCGCTCCTTTTTTACGCTGACATAAACCGGATTTTACCCTTCAACAAAGGCAAAAGCCGTTGACTTTAAACGCTTAACCTAAGGTCACTCGCGCATTACGGAACATACGCATCCAAGGGCTATCTTCACCCCAAGCATCAGGATGCCAAGAGTTAGCTACGGTTCTGAACACGCGTTCGGGGTGCGGCATCATCAACGTTACGCGGCCATCAGTGGTACAAATTCCAGTCAAGCCATTTGGCGAGCCGTTCGGGTTTTGTGGATACTGAGTCGCGATATCACCTTTACCATTGACAAAACGCAGTGCAATCGTGCCTGACGCTTCGGCAATCGCCAGCGCTTCAGGGCTAGCAAACTCAGCCAAACCTTCACCGTGGGATACAGCAATGGGCATACGTGAACCGGCCATACCTTGGAAGAATAACGACGGGCTCTGTTGCACTTCAACTAAGCTGAAACGCGCTTCGAAACGCTCCGAGCGGTTACGCACAAAACGTGGCCAGTGCTCGCTGCCTGGGATAATTTCTTTCAGGTTCGACAGCATTTGACAACCATTACACACGCCAAGGGAGAAACTTGAGTCGCGTTCAAAGAAACGAGAAAACTCATCGCGAGCACGCTCATTAAACAGAATCGACTTAGCCCAACCTTCACCTGCGCCTAATACGTCACCATAAGAGAAACCACCACAGGCCACTAGGCCTTGGAACTCCTCTAGGCTGATACGGCCAGATAAAATGTCCGACATGTGTACGTCACGGCTTTCAAATCCAGCACGATCAAAAGCAGCTGCCATTTCCACGTGGGAGTTAACGCCCTGCTCACGCAAAATCGCCATCTTAGGCGCAGCGCCCTTAAGAATATAAGGCGCGGCAACATCAATACTAGGGTCAAAACTTAAGTTAACGGTTAAGCCTAAATCGGTTTCGTCTTGTTTAAGTTTGAACTCTTCAAGCGCGCACTCAGGGTTATCACGTAGAGCTTGCATACGATACGTGGTTTCTGACCACACAGTACGCAGCGCCACACGGGTATCACTGAAAATTTCACGCGCGCCATCTTTAATGGTGATGCGTTGATCGTCGGCTAACGTTCCGATCACATGGCAAGGCACGCCAGCGATAGCGAACTGAGCGGCAATTTTCGCAGCATTGTCACGGCTCACTTGCAGCACAGCGCCGAGTTCTTCATTAAAGAGTCGTTCTAAATCCGTGCCCTGCAAGTCTTCTACATCTATGTCTAAGCCTGTATTACCGGCAAAAGCCATTTCCACTAAGGTAGTGAATAAACCACCGTCGCTACGGTCGTGGTAAGCGATAACCGATTTCTTAGCCACCAGATTTTGCATGGTTTCAAAGAACCCGCGCAGCAGTGCAGCATCGTCAAGATCCGGCGCTATATCACCCAGCTCACCAAACACTTGGGCTAAACAAGAACCGCCTAAACGATTTTTACCCGCACCTAAATCCACTAACAGTAAAGACGTTTCGCCTTTATCTGTGCGTAGCTCTGGCGTCACTGTATTGCGAATATCTTGCACCACACCAAAGGCGGTAATGACCAATGACATAGGCGACGTCACGGTTTTATCCGCGCCATCTTGCTGCCATGCGGTCTTCATCGACATAGAGTCTTTACCGACCGGAATGGTCAGGCTAAGCTCTGGACATAGTTCTTCACCCACGGCTTTCACCGCTTCATAAAGACCCGCATCTTCCCCAGGGTGGCCCGCTGCAGACATCCAGTTGGCAGAAAGCTTAATACGCTTAAATGAACCTATATCGGCACCGGCGATGTTCATGATTGATTCAGCCACTGCCATACGGGCAGAGGCGCCAAAATCAAGCAGTGCCAGCGGTGTACGTTCACCCAGTGACATAGCTTCACCGGCGTAGGTATCAAAGCTCGCCGCAGTCACAGCGCAATCGGCCACAGGCACTTGCCATGGACCCACCATTTGGTCACGGTTCACTAAACCCGTTACAGTGCGATCGCCAATAGTGATAAGGAAGGTTTTATCCGCGACCGTTGGCAAGCTCAGTACGCGTTTAACCGCTTCTTTAACATCAATCTTGTTTTGTTCGAGCGCTGGCGATACCGCTTTAGCCGATACCACATCGCGGCTCATCTTAGGCGCTTTACCTAATAAGACTTCGAGCGGTAAATCGATAGGATTATTATCGAAATGGCTGTCGCTAAGGGTCAGGTGTTTCTCCGCTGTCGCTTCACCCACAACCGCAAACGGGGCGCGCTCACGCTCACAAATTGCAGTAAATAGTGCGAGGTTTTCAGGGGCAACTGACATCACATAACGCTCTTGTGATTCGTTACACCAGATTTCCAGCGGGCTCATGCCAGGCTCATCCGAAGGCACATTACGCAGATTGAATAAACCGCCGCGCTCGCCGTCATTCACAAGTTCAGGGAAAGCGTTCGACAAACCGCCCGCGCCCACATCGTGGATAAATTGGATAGGGTTTTTATCGCCAAGCTGCCAGCAACGGTCAATCACTTCCTGACAACGACGTTCCATTTCTGGGTTTTCACGTTGCACAGAAGCAAAGTCGAGATCTTCACTCGATTGACCCGATGCCATAGATGATGCGGCGCCGCCACCCAAACCAATGTTCATCGCAGGGCCGCCCAGCACAATCAGCTTAGCGCCAACGGTGATTTCGCCCTTCTGTACATGTTCTTCGCGAATGTTACCTAAACCACCGGCCAACATAATGGGCTTGTGGTAACCACGCACTTCAACGCCGTTATGGCTGCTGACTTCCTGCTCGTAGGTACGGAAATAACCGACCAGTGCAGGACGACCAAACTCGTTGTTAAATGCCGCGCCGCCCAGTGGGCCTTCGGTCATGATATCGAGCGCACTCACGATACGATCTGGCTTACCGTAGTTACCTTCCCATGGTTGAACAAAACCTGGGATTTTTAAATTTGATACGCTAAAGCCCGTTAAACCTGCTTTAGGTTTAGAACCACGACCCGTTGCGCCTTCATCACGGATTTCACCACCCGAACCGGTTGCAGCGCCAGGATAGGGGCTGATGGCGGTTGGATGGTTGTGGGTTTCCACTTTCATCAGGATGTGCATAGGTTCAGTGTGGTAGTTGTACACCCCATCTGGATCGGGGAAGAAACGACCGGCAACCGAGCCTTCCATCACAGCGGCGTTATCTTTGTAGGCCGACAACACATGATCTGGCGTGGTTTCAAAGGTATTCTTGATCATTTTGAACAATGATTTTGGCTGTACTTCGCCATCAATCGTCCAATCTGCGTTAAAAATTTTGTGACGACAATGCTCTGAGTTTGCCTGAGCAAACATCATCAATTCAATATCGTGGGGATTACGGCCTAAACGGACGAAGTTTTCGACTAAATAGTCAATTTCGTCTTCGGCTAAGGCGAGGCCCAGTTCAGTATTGGCTACCTCTAATGCACGGCGGCCTTCGGCAAGAATATTTACACTCTTAAATGGTACTGGCTCGGTGCGTTTGAATAACACATCAGCTTTAGCAAAATCATCGAGAATGATGTCAACCATGCGGTCATGCAGCAGTGCATTTAAGGCATGTTGCTGCATTGCAGTCAGTGCATCTGATTCAACATAATAGGCAACGCCTCGCTCCAAACGCTTCACTTTACCAAGGCCACAATTATGGGCAATATCAGTGGCTTTTGAAGACCAAGGAGAAATAGTACCGGGACGAGGCGTGACAAACAGAAGTGAACCTTGGGGGATATGAGTTTCTATCGCGGGTCCATAGGTGAGAATTGTTTCAAGTTGCTGGCGTTCGTTAGTGTTGAGCAACTCGCTCAAATCCGCTAAATGGACATATTCAGCATAGATTTGGCGTACCGGAAGCGCCGCATTCTCGCAGGCCTCCATCAGCTTTTGCATTCTAAACGTCGAGAGTGCAGGGGCTCCGCGGATGATCTCCATCACGTCTATTCACCTTATTATTTATTATTGCAGGGGTCAGAATTGGCGCTATTATAGGGAAATGTCTGTCACAAATCACCTGCGACCTTACGCAAAACAGTGTTTCCTGTAATATAAAAAGCGGCATATTTTTAAGTCATCATTTACCTCTATGAAGGATTTTTTTACGTTATCACAGACAAACGGATATAATCCCACCAATGTTGGTCAGTTCATCACTCATGTCCTACTGTTAATCCTTTATTTATAACGTTGATTTTATTTAATATAAGCACATTTAATGACTCGATTCTTGTTGGTTTTTATCCTAGGTTTCTTACTGACTGCCTGTCAGCCTGTTACCGTGGACGAAACAGAATTTGTGCCTAAAAAATTAACGGAGTTAAGAGTTGGCACCTTGTACGGGCCACAGATTTATATGACCTCTGGTCAAGGCGATAGCGGTTTTGATTACGATATGGCGGTGTTGTTTGCTGAATACTTAAACGTGCCACTAAAAATGGTGCCTTACACTAACAATGCCGAACTGTACGAAGCTCTCAAAAAGAATCACATTGATATTATTGCCGCGGGCATGACTGAAACACCCACCAGACGAGAACAATTTCGCCTTGGCCCACCGCTATACCGTGTTAATCAAGTCTTAGTTTACCGCGAAGGCATGCCGGTCCCTAAAGACATCAGCGATTTAAAAGGTAAGATTACTGTGATTGCCGATTCGGCCTTCGTCGAAACCTTAACCCAGTTGCAAAAACATTATCCAACACTGGTATGGGATCAAATTACCGACAAGGACAGCGAAGAATTATTGGCGATGATTGCCAATAAAGAAATTGATTACACCATAGCCGATTCCAGCAGTGTACAAATCAACCGCCGCTATTTACCTGACTTACGTTTAGGCCCAGTGTTAGAAGAAAAACTCAATATTGTCTGGTTATTACCGCCCAATCGTAGCGACCAGCTCATGAGCCAATTATTGGCTTTTTGGCATCAAGAAAAACGCGCCGGTACACTCGACCACTTAAATGAAAAATACTTTGGCCATGTAAAACGTTTCGATTATGTCGATACTCGCGCATTTATCCGCGCCATCGAAACCGTATTACCCCGTTATCGTCACTTATTTGAAAAATACGCCGGCAATTTAGATTGGCGTAAACTGGCGGCGACGAGCTATCAAGAATCGCACTGGAACCCGAATGCTCGTTCAGCAACGGGGGTACGTGGCATGATGATGCTGACCCAACCCACGGCTAAGGAAATTGGCATTACTAATCGTTTAGATGCCGAAGAAAGCATTCGCGGCGGCGCGGCTTACCTAAATGATATGATCAACCGTTTGCCAGAATCGATCCCCGAAAGTCAGCGTATGTGGTTTGCACTGGCGTCATACAACATCGGTTATGCCCATGTTGAAGATGCGCGAAAGCTGGCTGAATCAATGGAGTTAAACCCGAATGCATGGCGAGATTTAAAGAAGGTGTTGCCGTTACTGCAAAAGCGTAAATACTATCAAAAAACTCGCTATGGCTACGCTCGTGGCAGTGAAGCGGTGCATTATGTCGATAGTATTCGCCGCTATTATGACACGCTGGTGTGGATGGATAATCAATCAAAACAACACCCTGATGACGATAGCAGCGATTTAGAGGAAGAACAGCCCACACTCCCTGCTGGAACATTAAGCCCAGATCAGCCTAAATAACCTCACTAACCTGTAGAGACGTAAGCTTATCCAAGACTCAGGCTAAAACACATCTGTAGGCTAAACGCATGCTGAATTAAGCTTATCTAACCCGTGCTATTGCCGCATTTAAGTGCAACTGTTACTGTCTTGGTTTAACGGCTACGATAATGCGTTAACCGACAGCAAAATAACAATAAATGGGGTCTATATGAAAAGAAAAGCCATCAGCAACACAGCTGCGCGTCGTCGCACTTTACTAAAAGTCCGTCATAGACGTATTTTAAATCGTCAAAAACTGTTCTTTACTTTTATCCAATCTCAAGATTAATCCTGCCACTTAAATCAATGTTTACTCAATCGATTGCTGCGCCTTTTGAGCCTGTTTCAGGGCTTTTTTTTCATCTCTGCGACGTTTAAAAAAACGACTCAATTGCGCGCTACAAGCCTCGGCTAATACTCCAGAAGTGACTTCAACTTGGTGATTAAATGCAGGATGCTGCAGTAAATTGATCACGGTACCAGCTGCGCCAGTTTTTTCATCCCGTGCGCCAAAAACCACCCTTGCAATACGGCTATGCACCATAGCACCTGCACACATGGCGCAAGGCTCAAGCGTGATATATAGCGTTGCATCTAACAAACGATAGTTTTCGACTAAGCGCCCCGCCTCCCGTAAACATAAAATTTCCGCATGGGCACTAGGATCGTGTTGGCTAATCGATAAATTATAACCGGTGGCAATTTGTTGGCCGTCCTTTACCAATACGGCGCCCACTGGCACTTCGCCTGCGGCCTCGGCTTTTTCGGCCATCTGCATTGCTACTTGCATCCAATATTCGTCTTGCTGTGATGGCTCATCTAGCTCAATTTGATCCACTCATGCCCCTATCTCATCGCCAAAAATAAGGCGGATTATATCAGTCAATTAACCATATTTCATAACAGAGTCATTCAACCCAAGTTACTCCATAAACAACAAAAAAGGCGCACTTGGCGCCTTTCACGTTAATTCAAATAATTAACTTATTCCCATTCGATCGTCGCTGGCGGTTTGCCAGAGATATCGTAAACCACACGGGAAATGCCATCGACTTCGTTGATGATACGGTTAGACACACGGCCTAAGAAATCATACGGTAGATGCGCCCAATGGGCGGTCATAAAATCGATTGTTTCTACGGCGCGCAGTGATACAACCCAATCATATTTACGGCCATCACCCATTACGCCGACAGAGCGCACAGGTAAGAACACCGTAAAAGCTTGGCTGACTTTGTTGTATAAGTCGGCTTTATGCAGTTCTTCGATAAAGATAGCATCGGCGCGGCGCAGCAAGTCACAATATTCTTTCTTCACTTCACCTAATACGCGCACACCAAGACCTGGTCCTGGGAACGGATGGCGATAAAGCATATTGTAAGGCAGACCTAACTCAAGACCAATTTTGCGTACTTCATCTTTAAACAGTTCGCGCAGTGGCTCAACTAGACCCAGTGCCATATCAGCAGGCAGACCACCCACGTTATGGTGAGATTTAATCACATGGGCTTTGCCTGTGGCGCTGCCCGCAGATTCAATCACATCGGGATAAATGGTGCCTTGGGCTAACCATTTTGCATTGGCACATTTTTTTGATTCTTCATCAAAAATTTCTACAAATACACGACCGATGATCTTACGCTTAGCTTCTGGATCGGCCTCGCCTTTCAGCGCGTCAAGGAAGCGGTTTTCTGCTGCAACATGAATAATATTCAGGCCAAAATGATCGCCAAACATATCCATCACTTGCTCAGCTTCGTTCAAACGCAGTAGACCGTTATCAACAAATACGCAGGTCAGATTTTTACCGATAGCACGGTGCAGCAGCATAGCCACCACCGATGAATCAACACCACCTGATAAACCGAGGATCACTTCATCATCACCGATTTGCTTTTTCAAGCGCTCAATCGCATCTTCGATAATTGATGAAGGTTTCCAATTTGCCGCGCAGCCACAAATGTCTAAGGCAAAGTGTGATAACATGCGCTGCCCTTGGCGAGTGTGGGTCACTTCTGGGTGGAATTGTACTCCGAAGAATTGCTTTTCTTCATTGGCCATAGCTGCAAACGGGCAAGTGTCGGTTTTAGCAACCGCAACAAATCCTTGAGGAATCGCCGAGACTTTGTCACCGTGGCTCATCCATACATCTAGTAGTGGCTTGCCTTCGCCGCTGACTGCATCTTCAATGCCTTTAAATAACAAAGAATCTGTCAGCATTTCTATTTGCGCGTAGCCAAACTCGCCCTCACCCACACCTTGAATGACTTTACCGCCCAGCTGCTCAGACATGGTTTGCATGCCGTAGCAAATACCAAGCACAGGAACGCCCGCAGTAAATACGTATTCAGGTGCACGTGGCGAATTTTCAGCCGTCACACTTTCAGGGCCACCAGCAAGAATAATACCGTTCGGGGCAAATTCGCGGATTTGGGCTTCTGTTACATCCCACGCCCACAATTCACAGTACACACCGATTTCACGGATACGACGGGCAATCAATTGAGTGTACTGAGAACCAAAATCGAGGATCAGTATCTTGTGCTCATGAATATCGCTCATGGGTAACCTTTATCTCATCTATTGTTTTAACATTGCTCAACGCGGCAATAGCCAACGTTGAGTATTGAATCATAGGTTGTCAAAGAGGCGCCTTAGCGCCCTCTCATCAAACGCTTAAGAACCTGAACGGTAGTTTGGTGCTTCTTTAGTAATCATGACATCGTGTACATGGGATTCACCCATGCCCGCAGAGGTCACTTTAACAAATTGCGCTTTTTCATTCAGTTCGGTAATTGTGGCACAACCGGTTAAGCCCATGCATGAACGCAGTCCACCCATGTGTTGATGAATGATTTCTTTCAACTTACCTTTGTAAGGTACGCGACCCTCAATGCCCTCAGGCACCAGTTTGTCGGCCGCATTGTCAGATTGGAAATAGCGATCTGAAGAACCTTGAGACATAGCACCTAATGAGCCCATACCGCGGTATGACTTATAAGTACGACCTTGGAATAGTTCTGTTTCGCCAGGGGCTTCTTCTGTTCCTGCGAACATAGAACCCGCCATAATGCACGATGCGCCCGCTGCTAAAGCCTTAGCTAAATCGCCAGAAAAACGTACGCCGCCATCAGCAATAACCGGAATACCTAAGCCTTTCAATGCTTCAGCCGCATCAGAAACGGCAGTAATTTGCGGTACGCCCACACCTGTTACGATACGCGTGGTACAAATAGAGCCAGGGCCGATACCTACTTTAACTGCGTTAACGCCAGCTTCAACTAGCGCTAATGCACCTTCCGCCGTGGCAACGTTACCGCCTATAATTTGTAAATTGGGGTGCTTAGCACGGGTTTCACGAATACGTTGTAAAACGCCTTCTGAATGTCCGTGGGAAGAGTCGATAAGTAGTACGTCAACACCGGCTTTAACGAGTGCGTCAACACGCTCTTCATTACCCGCGCCAGCACCCACGGCTGCACCAACGCGTAAGCGGCCTAACTCGTCTTTACAAGCGTTAGGTTTACGTTCGGCTTTCTCGAAGTCTTTAACGGTGATCAAACCTTTTAGTTTGAAATTATCATCAACAACAAGGACTTTTTCGATGCGATGCGAATGCATTAGCTTTTGCACTTCATCCAATTTAGTGCCTTCGGCAACTGTGACTAAACGCGATTTTGGCGTCATCACCTCTTCTACCGTTCGACTCCAGTCCGTGACAAAACGCACGTCACGTCCGGTAATGATTCCGACGAGTTCATTGGCATCGTTAACAACGGGGTAACCCGCAAAACCATTCTTCAATGTTAATATTTTGAGGTCAGCTAAGGTTGTTGATGGGGTAACAGTAACAGGTTGTTGAACCACGCCTGCTTCGTAAATTTTCACTTTACGAACTTCCTCGGCTTGCTGTTCAATACTCATATTTTTATGAATAAAACCTAAACCGCCTTCTTGCGCGATAGCGATCGCCAGACGAGCTTCGGTTACTGTGTCCATAGCAGCAGACACAAGTGGGATATTCAATTCAATGGTTTTGGTCAGGCGAGTTTTTAGGATGGCGGTATTTGGGAGTACAGTCGAATGCGCAGGAACAAGCAACACATCGTCAAAAGTAAGCGCTTCTTTAATTAAACGTAGCATTTGCAACATCTCCCCATTTGAGTAGGATTTTAGAGGTGAAATATTGCGGCGGGATTATACCTTGCATATCGCCACTGGTAAATGGAAAATAGTAAATATCACCCATTTTTTGAGTAAAACGATGCAAGGCACCAAAAATAATATTTACACTGTCTCGCGGCTCAACGGTGAAGTCAGACAAATTCTCGAGGGACAACTGGGTAAAATTTGGCTCAATGGTGAAATATCTAACTTTTCATCACCCAGCTCAGGTCATTGGTATTTAACCTTAAAAGACCACTCATCACAAATTCGTTGCGCCATGTTTAAAGGCCGTAATCAAACAGTCAGCTTTAAGCCTATCAATGGTCAGCAAGTGTTAGTTAAAGGCGCGATCAGCGTATATGAACCCAGAGGCGATTATCAATTATTAATTGAGTCCATGCTGCCCGCAGGGGATGGACTACTCGCCCAGCAGTTCGATGCACTCAAGATGAAACTCGCCGCCGAAGGGTTATTTGCCGCTGACACTAAAAGGCCTTTGCCGAAAAACATCCAACGTATTGGCGTTATTACTTCACCAACGGGCGCGGCCATTCGCGATGTGCTGCACGTATTAGCAAGGCGCGATCCTTCGATTGAAGTCATTATTTACCCGACTCAAGTGCAAGGCGCTAATGCCGACATCAACATTTGCCAAGCGATTAATATTGCCAATCAAAGGTTAGAGGTCGACGTATTACTGCTTACTCGCGGGGGTGGATCGCTTGAGGATTTGTGGTGTTTTAACAGTGAAGCCCTCGCGCAGACCATTTATAACAGCGCTCTGCCCATTGTTAGTGCGATAGGTCACGAAGTCGACACCACCATCAGTGATTATGTTGCTGATATTCGCGCGCCAACACCTTCAGCAGGCGCCGAGTTATTATCCCAAGATAGCGACAATAAAGCACAAAAATTGGCAATGGCATTATCGCGTCTAGCGCAAAGCGCAAAGCATTATCAGCTCAAGCAAGAACGACGTTTAAGTTTGCTTGAACACCTATTGCAGCGCCAAGATCCTAAACGTAGCTTGCAGCAGTTCGAACAACGATTCGATGAGATGCAATTAAGACTAGAGTCGGCGCTATCGAATCGTTTACACATACTCAGCCGCCGCCAGCAGTTGCTCACCAGTCGCCTTGAACAGCAGTCTCCCAAGCATAAGCTCGCGATTGAGGGTAGCAGGCTCAATTATCTTGCCAGTCGCTTACAGGATGCATTACAGGACAAACTGAGCCAAAGTGAGCAGAGGATAAAATACGCGGCCCATCAGCTTGAAACCGTCAGTCCGCTTGCTACCTTGAGCCGCGGCTACAGCATTACCACCGATGTGCATAACCAAGTTATCGATTGTACCGATAACGTAGCAATCGGTGACAGTGTGCAAACCCGCTTGCGCCACGGGCAACTGATCTCAACCGTTACGCAGATAACCTTGCTCGAATAGTCCACGTAACGCCATAACATTCAACGGTTAAACGCGCTTAAAACACAAAAGGAACCCTAGGGTTCCTTTTGTTTCAAATGTGCATGATAAATAACACTATTTGGCTTTTCTGTCTTTGATATGGCTTTGCGCGCGCTTGCGACGACGCTCTTGGCTCATGGTCAACTTTTCAGTCTTGTTTTCAAATGGGTTATCACCCTCGTGGAAACGCAGCTGAATCGGCGTGCCAACCACTTTAAGTGAACGACGGAAGTAGTTCATCATGTAACGCTTATAAGAATCAGGTAAACGACTCACTTGGTTACCGTGAATGACCACGATTGGCGGATTATAACCACCCGCGTGAGCATATTTAAGCTTCACACGACGACCATTGACCAATGGTGGTTGATGATCGTCCTGCGACATTTGCATGATACGAGTCAGCATAGAAGTGCTGACGCGGCGCGTGGCGCTGTCATAAGCTTCTTCAATTGATTCAAATAAATGGCCAACACCAGTACCGTGCAGCGCCGAAATAAAGTGAATACGGGCAAAGTCAATAAAGCCAAGGCGACGGTCCAGCTCGCTCTTCACTCTGTCTTTAACGCCTTGATCTATACCATCCCACTTGTTAACAGCAATCACCAACGCACGGCCCGCATTAAGTGCGAAACCTAATAGACCTAAATCTTGCTCGGCAACACCTTCACGGGCATCGATAATAAGCAACACCACGTTGGCATCTTCAACTGCTTTCAAAGTTTTGATCACCGAGAATTTCTCAATGACTTGATGTACTTTACTGCGACGACGTACACCCGCAGTATCGATAAGCACGTATTCGCGGCCTTCACGTTCCATTGGAATATAAATGCTGTCACGAGTTGTACCAGGCTCGTCAAATACCACGACACGTTCTTCACCTAAAATCCGGTTAGTAAGCGTTGATTTACCAACGTTAGGCTTACCGATAATCGCCAACTTAATAGGTAAATCTTGCAGGCGCTTTTGCTCAGCTTCAGCTTCTTCTTCGGTGTATTCGCGCTCTTCGGTCACTTCACCGTCTTCTTGGCGCACAATGCCCATAGCTTCGGCATAAGGCGTTAGCGCATATTCAATCATGTTGGTGACGCCGCGTCCTTGAGACGCTGCCATTTGGTAAACTTCACCTAAACCTAATGACCAAAATTCACCACAGGCTGAGTCGGCATCAATACCGTCCACCTTGTTAGCAACCACAAAAGTGGTTTTTTGACGGCTACGTAAATGCTGAGCAATCGACAGATCCGCAGCAGTCAAGCCCGCGCGCGCATCGGTCATAAATAAAACGACATCGGCCTCTTCAATGGCGGCAAGGGATTGCTCGGCCATTTTAGTCTCGATCCCCTCTTCAGTGCCGTCGATACCACCGGTATCCACCACAATGAACTCATAGCCAGATAAAAATGCGCGACCATATTTACGGTCACGTGTTAGGCCAGGAAAGTCAGCAACCAACGCATCACGCGTGCGCGTAAGGCGATTAAATAGGGTGGATTTACCGACGTTCGGCCGACCAACAAGGGCCACTACAGGGATCATGATTTTGCCTCTAAAAAACTTTTCAATAAAAAGCCCCCGGAACACACTTCCAGGGGCTCTACAAGGATAACACTGTTACTATGGAAGTGTTACAACAGCTAACTTTCCGCTGCGACCTTGAACATAGATTTTATCATCCACCACTAATGGTTGGCTGTATAACCCAGAACTGTCCACTTGGACACGACCTACAATCGTCCCTGTACTGCGATCGATAAAATGTAGGTAACCTTCAAAATCACCTACTACTAAATAGTCTTGATACACAGCGGGCGATGTCAACGTTCGATTGGCGAGCTCTGAGTTACTCCACAACTCTAAACCGTTACGTTTATCAACCGAGTAAATACGGCTATGATCATCAACTAAAAACAAGCCTAAACCCGCTGAGGCTAACTCGTTAAAGCTAGAATACTTACGCGTCCACACGACACGCCCTGTGCGCAGTTCCATCGACACTAAGTTACCGTTGTAACTTACTGCATATAGGTTGTCGCCTAGGATCAACGGCGTCATATCCACATCGGCCATACGCGTAAACTCGTTACCACCGGTTGGGTTATAAATCGCTTGTTCCCATGCAGCTTGACCATTATTTTTGATCACTACAGCCACTTTGCCATCGGCGGTACCAATGAAGAAGCCACCGGCTTCGTAAGCTGCTGAACCAGTCCCACGCAGGGTTAGGTTCGGTAATTGCATTTCATACACCCATAGCTTAGCGCCTGTATCAACGTTAAATGCTTCAAGTGAGCCTGAACTAGTGCTAACCACCACCACATCATCGGCAACCGTAGGTGCTGACAGTAACTCGCCGCCTGCAACTACATACCACAACACTTGGCCGTCTTCGGCGTTCAGTGCAGCAAGCAGCCCACTTTCACCACCTATAAATACTTTATCACGCGCAGCAGTCACGCCAGCGGCAATACGCGCGCCTTTGTTTTTAGCTAAGACATTGTCGCGAAATTCTTCACTGAAATCTTTAGTCCACACGCGCTCGCCTGTCGTTTGATCAAAGGCGATAACTTGTCCATAGCGATCGGCAGCAAATATTTTGCCGTAATTCACAGCCGGAGCTAGGCGAGAATAATAGTCACCCACGCCACTACCAACAGAGGCGCTCCAACTCACTTCAGGAAACACAGTTGCCTGAATTTCCGTTAGCTCACTCACTGGCTCCTCTTCAACATCGCTCGACGAACAGGCGGATAACATAGCCAGACTTAATCCAGCGGCCAGCAGGTTTTTGCACCAAGACTTCATCAAAGGATCCCTTATGCCTGATTTAGGCTATCAAGTTTGATTTTAAGCGCTGGGCTTGTCACCACACCACCATTATCCATGGCAGCTTGATAAGCTGTTTTTGCCTTCTCAACTTCACCTTGACGAACTAAAAAGTCACCTTTCAATTCTTCGCGTTGGGCGATAAACGCTTTGTCCGTCACTTGCTCTAATGTTGCAAGCGCTGCATCTATTTGACCTTGCTCTGCTTGTACTCGTGCTAAACGCAAAGTCGCAATCACATCCAGGCTTGCACCCGGTTTAGCCGCGATAACCTTGTTCAAGGCTTCGATTGCTTTAGGGTAATCCTTGGCTTCTACCGCAGTTTTGGCCACGATCAGTTCTAATAAGGCTTGATAACCCTTTTGATCATGACTTTTAGAAAACTCAGCTACGCCCGCAAGCATTGCAGCCTCGTCAGCAGATTTAGTCGTCAGCTCGTGAAACGCTTTTGAGGCTTCTTCCGCCTGCGCGACTTTAGCGTCGGAATAGTAATTCCACGCATATAAACCACCTAAGCCCACCACTGCACCAATTAAAATTGAACTGCCATAATCTTTCCAGAACTGCTTGATAGCATCAACTTGTTGTTCTTCTGTGCTATAAATTTCCACGCGCACGTCCTCTTATGTAATCTGTTACTTAATGGCCAGTTCAGCTAAATATGCACTTAAGGCATGTCGAGCTATCCGTTGTTGTTCGTTGTTATTGCGTAAATGTTTCACTGTAACCATACCGTCAGCGAGTTCATCCTCACCTATCAGTAACGCTACACTTGCGCCGCTTTTATCGGCACGTTTCATTTGTTTTTTCAAGTTACCGCCGCCACAGTGACTCATCACCTTAAGCTTTGGCAGCGCACTACGTAATTCCTGCGCGGCTTTAATGGCTTCGACAAGGCAGCTATCGCCCATAGCGATAACATACACATCTACAGCTGCGGGAATATCTTCTGTCAGCTCTAAGGTTTCAAGCAACAATACAATGCGCTCTAGCCCCATCGCAAAACCGACTGCGGGCGTATCTTTACCGCCTAATTGAGCAACTAAACCATCGTAGCGACCACCAGCAAGTACTGTACCTTGCGAGCCTAAACTAGATGTAACCCATTCAAATACAGTGCGATTATAATAATCTAAGCCACGAACTAAGCGCGGATTAATGGTGTATTTGATGCCAACAGCGTCAAGTAGTTCACGCAATTGTGAAAAATGTGTCTTCGATTCTTCACCAAGAAAATCCATCAACTCTGGCGCATCGGCCAAAATAGCTTGTACATTGGGATCTTTTGAATCCAATACCCGCAGTGGATTAGTGTACATGCGGCGCTTGCTTTCTTCATCGAGCGCATCTTTATGCTGCTCTAAAAACGCAATCAAAGCATCACGATAAACCGCGCGCTCGGCCGGATCGCCTAAGGTATTCAGCTCTAATGAAACGTGCTCACTAATCGCAAGTTTTTCCCACAGGCGGGCCGATAGCATCAAAACTTCAGCATCAATGTCAGGCGTACCTATGCCATAAACTTCAACCCCGAATTGGTTAAACTGGCGATAACGACCTTTTTGCGGGCGTTCATGACGGAACATAGGACCCATATACCAAAGGCGTTGCTCTTGGTTATACAACAGACCATTTTCGTTACCCGCACGTACAGTTGATGCAGTACCTTCTGGGCGCAGCGTTAAGCTGTCACCATTATTGTCTGCGAAGGTATACATTTCTTTTTCAACAATATCAGTTACTTCACCGATAGAACGTTTAAAAAGATCGGTATTTTCCACTATTGGAGTGCGGATTTCGCTGTAACCGTAAGCACTGACGCTTGAACGTAGTACCGCTTCCACTTTTTGCCATAGAGGACTTTGAGTTGGCAGAATGTCATTCATTCCGCGAATCGCTTGGATCTGTTTTGCCACGGTATCGACTCGTCTGATTTCGCTAAATTAATAAAAAAGTCACGCATTATAGGCTTTTCAAGACTAAACGTAAAACGACCCCGTCGGTTTCGGGGTATAGCTCAAAATCATTAGGCGTAATCTATACCCCAATGCGTACGCATATTACTCAGTTGTATCTTTTACTTGAATACGGTTCGCCATTAAGCTGGCTTTAGCGCGTATTTTCGCCTCAAGAGAATCGACTATATTGTCGTTATCAAAACGCTCTTTCTGACGTTCGCCCTCGTCATAATATCCGCTCTTATTGTATCCGCCAGTTAAGCCGATATGTGACACTAAAGCTTCACCTGGGCCATTTACTACGCAGCCGATAATAGACACATCCATAGCGGTGGTAATGTCTTCGAGGCGACGTTCTAACTCATTAACTGTGCTTATCACATCAAACTCTTGACGAGAACAAGATGGGCAGGCAATAAAGTTAATACCGCGGCTACGAATACGCAGTGATTTTAAAATATCAAAACCCACTTTGATTTCTTCGATAGGATCCGCTGCCAGCGAAATACGCAATGTATCACCAATGCCTTCGGCCAATAGCATGCCTAAACCTACCGCTGATTTGACTGAACCGGCGCGCGCGCCGCCCGCTTCGGTAATACCCAAATGCAAAGGCTGACGAATTTGTTTTGCTAATAAACGATAGGATTCAACCGCTAAAAAAACATCAGACGCTTTAACGCTGACCTTGAATTGATCGAAATTTAATCGGTCCAAAATATCTACATGACGCATCGCTGATTCAAGCAAGGCTTGTGGTGTTGGCTCTTTATACTTGTCCATTAGATCTTTTTCTAATGAACCACCATTTACACCAATACGAATAGGAATATTGTGGTCACGGGCACATTCAACCACGCTACGAATACGTTGTTCATTACCGATATTACCTGGATTAATGCGCAGGCAATCGACACCGTACTCGGCCACTTTTAAGGCTATACGATAATCAAAATGGATATCGGCCACTAAAGGCACATTAACCGCTTGTTTAATGAGCTTAAAAGCTTCAGCCGCATCCATAGTCGGTACTGAGACACGTACGATATCGGCACCGACTTTTTCTAAGGCACGAATTTGAGCAACCGTTGCCTCGACATCGGTGGTCTTAGTATTGGTCATTGACTGAACGGCAATCGGCGCCCCATCACCAATCGGTACATTACCCACATAAATGCGGGTGGAAGGACGTCTTTTTATGGGAGTTTCATTATACATGCTTAATACGCTCTATTTCAGTTCGTGCTGCAGATCATTACGCGGTCATCAGACTTTAGGCAAGGTTAGACGTGCAACACGCCCCTTGGGGAAATCCGCCAAACTAACTATTTGACCATCTAAACTTAAGGTTGCCACATGGGGCGCACCTAAAATAATTTTAAACGGCGGCATACCGCTCACTTGCACGACAGCGCCAGCACCTTTAACGCCATCGACTAGGGCTTTACCTTTCGCATCGACAATGTTTATCCAGCAATCACCGCTCAACTGAAGATCTATCGTAGATTGGCCTTCAACCACTGCCGCGGTATTGACGTTAGTGACTGGAGATACCGGAATAGGTGCAGGAGTTGATGCGACAAGAGGCTGCTGAACCATTGGAGCCGTTTGCGAGGTGGCCGTTGCAGCAGCGACCAAACCACCATCTTCATTGCTCGTGTCAGCTGCTCGAGCATAATTATTGTCGGTAGGTCCAGTGCTGACATCGATAGTGCTGGCATCGGTATCTTTAATTGGGCCATCAATCGACATAGAGCCATTAGCGGCTATATCGGTCAATTGTTGACTGGCATCGGTTTCGGTCAAAAGTACGTCGCCCGGCAAAGTTTGATTGACCGCCGCGACCTCTTCAGCTGTAGGTTGTGATAAATCAACCGTTGTCAGTAAGGTTGATTTTTGCATCCACCAAACGACCAATAAACCAAGTAACACAATGACAATAAAAATACTCAGCCAAGTTAAACGTTTGTCACTGGCTTGATAGGTTGTTTTACGAGAAAAGCTTTGCATTGGCGGCTCAGCCACTACCGGCACTTGGCGTAATAAACAGGCTTCAATCAAAGCAGTATCAGCATTAACCATACGAGCATAGTTTTTAACATAACCACGGGCATAGGTTGGCGATGCTATGTTGGCAAAATTATCAGCTTCAATCTCCTCAATAACACGAGGACGTAAGTGCAGTTTTACTGCAGCGTCTTGAAGGCTGAGGCCCATTTTTTCACGGCCATTTTTTAATAAAGTTCCAAGCGTTACATCTGACACAGTAGACTCTGTTACTAAGGATTCAACTGGTGCATGGGTTTCATGATCTTTCATTGATGCAAATTAACTCTGTATTGCTTGGCCTGAGGTGATGCTGGAAATTTGGCAAGCAATAAAATACCAAATTTTTTCACAGCGGCATCATCATTCACTGCCTGCTCTATTTTAATTCTGAGCGCTAAACTTTCTGGAGTTTGCTCTGCAACTTGGTGGTAACGCGCTAATTGATTTCGCGCCTGAACATAATCACCTAGTTCGGTTTCTAACTCAGCTAACTCCAGCAACGACACCGAACGTCTCGGGTCATACTTTAACGCCATCTGAAAATACTGTCTTGCCTTTTCTGTTTGTCCAGCTTCTCGGCTACAAAGGCCTAAGTTTTCATAACTTGAAGCGGTACGCGTATATTTGGGCATTTCAATTGCGGCCAAAAACATTTTTTCAGCTTTGTTGTATTGCTTTTGTTGACACAAAAACACCCCGAAATTATTCATGGAATCGCCTGAGGCGTCCTTAGTACTAATGGCATTCATGTACGACTCTTCGGTACGTACTAAATCGCCCACGGTTTGGTAGTAATAAGCCAAAGCAATATGGACATCTTCAAGCTCTGGAGCATATTCTAATGCTTTATCGAGATTATATTTAGCTTGTTCTGAATTGCCTCGATTTAAATAGGTTAATCCCAGTTGCATCCGCTCGCGCGCAGCGGCGACCTTGTCTAACTTTCGCTCCGAAACAGGAATATCGGTTCCGGTATAAGTACGCTCAGTAACGCACCCTGTAATGAATAAAGACAGGGTTAACACTAACGAAAACTTTGGCAATCCATGCTTCATTGGCAAGCCTATAAATCTGTGCAAACAAAGAGTTAATCCATTGTGACTGATATCTGGTTTTCTTGCATGCGTTTTTTTGCTAAACGCTTGGTTCTATCGCGAATATCTCCGGCTAACTGACCACAGGCCGCATCAATATCATCGCCACGGGTTTTACGCACTATCACAGTAAAACCGTATTCCATTAACACCTTAGAAAAACGATCAATTCGAGAATTAGACGAACGGCCGTAAGGTGAACCAGGGTAAGGGTTAAATGGAATTAAATTTATCTTACAAGGCGTATCTGCCATCAATTTAGCTAACTCATGGGCTTGGTCTGTGCTGTCGTTAATATGATCGAGCATCACATACTCAACTGTGACGCGGCCACGGTTAGCATTGGACTTAGCAATATAACGACGAATACCCGCTAAAAACTCATTCAGCGGATATTTTTTATTAACGGGGACTAAAATATCACGCAGCTCATCATTTGGTGCATGAATACTGACCGCAAGAGCCACATCAATCGCATCACCTAATTTATCTAACGCTGGCACTACGCCCGAGGTTGATAGGGTCACGCGGCGTTTTGATAAACTAAAACCAAAATCATCGAGCATAATATCCATTGCTGGGATTACGTTGGCTAAATTCAGTAATGGTTCGCCCATGCCCATCATCACCACGTTAGTGATAGGACGCTCGCCGGTGTCTTTAGCAAAACCTAAAAAGTGCGATACACGCCAGATTTGGCCGACGATTTCAGAAACCGTTAAGTTACGGTTAAAACCTTGCTGGCCGGTAGAGCAGAAAGTACATTCAAGGGCACATCCCACCTGTGATGATACACATAAGGTGGCACGTTCCTCTTCAGGAATATAAACCGTTTCGACTTCTTGGCCTTGGCCAACGTTGATTGCAAATTTGATAGTACCGTCGGTCGACTTTTGAAAACTGGCTATTTCAGGTGCAACGATTTCGCAGCGCGCCGCCAACTTTTGACGTAACACTTTGTTGATGTTGGTCATCTCTTCGAAGTCACTGACACCGAAATGATAAAGCCATTTCATGAGTTGGTCGGCACGAAAGGGTTTCTCCCCCATATCCGCAAATAATGCGCGCATTGCCTTACGATCAAGGTCTAACAAATTGATCTTTTTTTCACTCATATAACTAACCTCAACATCAAAAACCGAATCCTGCAACAGGGCGGCGAATTATACAGACGCAAATAAATTTTAGCCAGTAACTCAATTAACCTATGATAGAATACTGCTGGGCTAATGTTGGCCTAAAATACGGAGTTGTAATTCCACCTATATGTTAACCCTCATCATTATAGTGCTTGTCGCTGTCGCAGTATCTTTTCTGTGCAGTGTGTTCGAAGCGGTTCTTCTTTCTGTTACCCCCAGTTATATCGCTTCACTCGAACAGACCGACAGTGCCGCAGCCTCTCGTTTACGTAAATTGAAAGAGAATGTCGAGGCTCCTTTAGTGTCAATTCTCACCCTAAATACGATTGCACATACCGTCGGCGCAGCCGTTGCGGGTGCTCAGGCTGCAAAAGTATTTGGTGACGACATGCTAGGTGTGTTTTCAGGCGTATTAACCTTTATTATCCTGTTCTTCTCAGAAATTATTCCTAAATCACTGGGTGCTAACCATTGGCGTCGTCTTGCACCGAGTGTTTCTATTGCCGTGACATGGATGAAGCGCGTAACCAAACCGTTGATTTGGATGTCACAGCAAGTGACTCGTTTGATGGGTAAAGGCGATGAAGGCCAATATATCCGTCAAGAAATGAGCGCAATGGCAAAAATCGGCCATGAATCAGGTGAACTCGATGAGCAAGAGTCAAAAATTTTAACTCAAATGCTTAAAGTTCGAGATATGCCAGTCACTGCAATTATGACGCCGCGGACAGTGATGTTCTCGTTACCGATTGATTTAACGCAAAATGAGTTTGTGCGCCAGTATCGCGACAAGCCTTTTAGCCGTATTCCTGTGTATGACCAAGATCATGATGATGTGATTGGTTATATCACTCGCACCGATGTTCTGCTGGCTGAGCGTTATACACCTGACGCCCCGATTGGCGAACTCAAACGCAGTCTATTTGTCGTGCCTGAAACGGCAAAAATCCTGCCATTATTTGAGAGAATGATTAAACGTAATACCCAAATTGCTATGGTTGTTGATGAGTACGGCAGCAGCCAAGGGATTGTAACTCAAGAAGATATTATCGAGTCTATGTTAGGACTGGAGATTGTTGACTTGAACGATCCTGCTACCGATATGCAACAATTAGCCCGAAAACTGTGGACTAAGCGCATGAAACAAAAAGGCATTCGTCTATCCGATGATGGTGATTTTGAAGCCGCATCCGATGACGATGAAGCCAAATCAGGCTAAAAACGGGTGTAGTTTAGATATTAATGATGTAAAGGGAGCCTAGCTCCCTTTCTTGTTTTAGGGGAGAAAGTTATAATCTCCCGCCGTAATAGAGGTCCGTTATGAAACAGAGTTACACACTCTCACTCGCGCACATTAATGATACCCATTCGAATTTTGAATCCAGTCGCGTTCAATTTACCCTAACGGTAGGTCATCTTAAGTTTGATATGGCTAGCCATAGCGGTGGTTATGCCCGCATAGGCCACCATATCGCCAAAGCGCGCCAAGAAGCGATTAAAAACAATACTCCTTTTATCTTCTTGCACGGCGGCGATAGCTTTCAGGGTACACTTTATTTCAGCCACTTTAAGGGTAAAGCTAACGCTCACTTACTCAACTTGTTAGCGCCCGATGCCATGGTCATTGGTAATCACGATATTGATGAAGGTAACGCAAGGCTTGCCGAGTTTGCTAAGCAAATTGATTTCCCATTGCTTGCGGGCAATATGGATTTAAGCCAAGAGGATATTAATAAACCGGGTTGTTTGCGCGGTTTACCTAATATTTTGGACTATGACCATGAGCTAAAACTGGCCAAATACCTACTTAAGCCTTTTCACGATAAAACGCTAGCCATCATCGGCATTACCTTAGATCAGATGAAAGAAATAGCACGTCCCGATCCCGATACCCATTTTGTTGATGCCATTGCCACCACGGCGCGTACGGTTGAGCATCTTAAACAACAAGGTATCAAGCATATTATTGTACTCAGTCATTTAGGCTTAGATCAGGATAAACGTCTTGCGGCCGAAATCGATGGCATTAGCCTTATCGTAGGGGGACACACTCATACGTTACAGGGTGATTTTCGTGCGCTGGGTTTGAGTAATATGCCCTACGGTGAAGTCATCAATAACACGCCGATAGTGCATGCGGGCAAATATGCAGAAGTGGTAGGCCTAGCCGAGATAACCTTTGATGCTGAAGGTAAAATGCTAACCTTAAACGGTGGCAACTACTTCATGCTCGATCAACATTTTGTACTAAGTGCTAATGTCGCGGTCAACGATACCGACTACCAAGCTGTACGTCAGCAACTCAACCAACATCCACATATTTTGTGGGATGAAGCCGATGCCGATATCGCCGGCGTGATTAGGGATATCTATAAACCCGCTATTGCCGAGATGGAAAATTATGTCATCGCACAAATCCCTAAAAATTTAGTGCATACGCGTTTACCCTCAAAAAGCTTACCCCACGGCAGTCAAGTTGCGCCTTGGGTTAGTCGCAGCATGTTTCAAGAGGCTAAACTTGTCGACCCACGGATAAACTTTGCCCTGCATAACGCTGGCGGTGTGCGCCAATCTGTTTCCCAAGGGCAATTGACGCTTGCAGATGTGATGGGGCAATTACTGCCCTTCGAATTACCACTGGTAAAGTATGAAATCCAAGGCCAGTTTCTGTATCAAGCATTAGAGTCTGCCATTAACTCAGCCACTAACAATAGCGTGCTGGGTACAGGTGCAGGTAGTTTCCCTTATACCTATGGTTTACGTTACTACTACGATGGTAGACGGCCATTGGGCGAGCGTTTATTTAGGCTAGAAATGATGCAACAGGGCAGCCAATCCCTTTGGCAGACAGTAGAATATGAATCACTATATGTAGGTGTTTCAACCTCTTACACCGCAGCGGGGAAAGAAGGATATCATCCACTGCTGCAAGCACGCTGGCAGGAATCGATGGAATCATTGACCTTACCACAGGCATTTATTCGTTTTTTAAAGCGCTCACCTAATTTATCGGACTTGTGGTCACAACACGTGCATTACACCAGCCACAGGCCGCGCGGCAAATAAACGCTGCACCAGGTAGTTGCGTATCCTTCCTAAATGGCAAACTCAAACTTAAAGCGACAACCTAAAATAGCCAAGCACATTGGGGTAAACGTTCAGTAAACCAAGCCTGCGCTTTACCCTCCTTATCTTTACGCCACGCCATAAATACCTTTTGGGCTGGACGCGGGATTTCTACCTGACAAGCAACTAAAGCCCCTGTAGCCAATGCATCCAAGATCAGGTGCTTTGGAATATAGCCCACACCTAACCCTAATTGCTGCGCTTTAATTTTCGTCTGCATATTCGGCACTCTAATCACTTGGCGACTATCAAATAAACCACTTGAACGCTGCGCCAGTGCAGTTGAACTATCGGCTACCACAATCGAGGGAAACTGCAATAAAGCCTCCGTAGGAATAGGATCTCTATGTTGCGCTAATGGGTGGGCAGGATTCAAAGCAAACACAAACTCTAATTCACCCATTTCAACCACATGATATTGGCCTTTGGGCAGCTCACCCGTCACGCCAATCGCAATATCGGCACGGCCCGAATAGAGTGCATCCCAGCCGCCACCCAAGGACTCTTCACTAATATTCACGGCAACTTGCTTGCCTAGCTCAGTAAATTCACCAATCAACTGCAATAGGGGTAAATCGGGCACCACGGTATCTATGGCTAAGGTTAGCGAAGACTCCCATCCCGTCTCCAATTGACGTACAGCCTCTTCAAGCCTTGATGTTGCTGCGAGGATTTCTCGACCTTGGCGCAATACCAGTTGACCAACTAAGGTCAGCTCAGCGCGCTTACCCTTACGTTCGAATAATTTTGTGCCTAAATCACTTTCTAGTTTTTGTACTGTGTAAGTCAACGCCGAAGGTACTCGAAACAAAGACTCAGCCGCAGCAGAAAAACTGCCTTTCTTATCAATCGCATCGAGCACGATTAATCCATCGAGACTAATAGATGGCAGCATACAAACCTCACATTCAAATTATTTGAAATAGAAATTGAAAATGTTCCGATTTTATTCAGTAAAGGTCAAGTCTACACTGCTTAGCAATAAAGATTGTTCTTCCAACATCACGGATAAAGATAATGAAAATCCGTAAATAAACCAGATTAAATATACTTAACCATAATTTAAATAATTTGAAAAAAGGAACACACCATGAAAACACTCATCACAAAAATACTGAAATCGACCCCGAGTTTTGCCCCACTGGCACTGCGTATTCCTATCGGGATTATCTTAATTGCCCATGGTTCACAAAAACTGTTTGGCTGGTTTGGTGGCTATGGCTTAGAGGGAACAGGCCAATGGATGACGTCAATTGGCCTAACGCCCGGTTACCTAATGGCTTTAATGGCAGGTTCTAGTGAGTTCTTTGGTGGACTGTTGTTGTTATTGGGTCTACTCACTCGCCCAACGGCTCTAGTATTGTCATTCACTATGGTTATCGCGATTTTCTCAGTACATATAGGTAATGGGTTGTTCCTTGCTAACAACGGTTATGAATTTGGTTTAGCACTACTTGCAGCCACAGCGTCACTGGCAGTTTCAGGTGCAGGTAAATTATCACTCGACAATCTTTTAGCTAGCCGCATCAAATAAGGGGAATCAAGATGATCACACTACGCAAAGCACAGGAGCGCGGTCAGGCAGATTTAGGCTGGCTTAAGAGTCAACACACTTTCTCTTTTTCTAGCTACTATGATCCAGCCCACATGGGAGTTTCGTCCTTAAGAGTGATTAATGATGACACAGTGGCACCCGGCGCCGGTTTTGATACCCATGGTCATAAAGACATGGAGATCATCAGTTACGTGATATCCGGCACTATCGCCCACAAGGATAGCTTCGGCAATATCAAAACCTTACCCGCAGGCGAGTTTCAATTAATGTCAGCGGGTAAAGGCATTTACCACAGTGAGTTCAATGCCTCTAATACCGAGCCTCTGCACTTTTTACAGATTTGGATCCGCCCAGATACTTTAGGCATCGATGCGGCTTATCAGCAAAAAGCCTTCGAGCAAAGCTCAGCGCTGACGGCTGTAGTGACTCCCACTGGAGACAATGGCACGCTTAAAGTACAACAAGATGCCACCGTTTATCGTTTAGTGCTGAACGAAGGTGAAAGCGTAACAATGGACAGAACGCCCATACAAGCGAGTCGTCATCTGTATGTGCAATTGATTGAAGGCACATTGGATATCAACGGCACGACATTGACTCCAGGTGATGGCGCACATTTATCCCAGCTTACCAGTGTCGACTTTAGCGCGACTGCTGGCCAAATCACCGCGTTAGTATTTGACTTATCGGCTAACGCCTAATATTTAGCGGCGCGAATTAACAGCAGTGCTTACCTATTAGAGGACAAGGGTCATGCTAAAGTTAACCAGAACTTGAGCGGCCTGCCCTTTGCTCTTATCTAGCGTATTTAAAAAGCGTTTATGCTCATTTCGGCGCGTATTACGAAAGCCCTGCTTCTCAAAAAAAGGCCGCGCTAAATAGGATGCCTCTACCGTTAATCGTTTAAGGGCTAAGGCTTTCACTTGTTCAAATAACGCAAAATACAAAGTGGTTGCTACGCCAGAGCGTGCATATTCAGGATGGACAAATAAACATTCGATTTCGGCTGACGCCTCAACCTCAGTGTCATCACCCAGCTTAAGATTGATGAAGCCTACCAGCATGTTTTCTGTCTCAGCCACCCAAATAGTGGTTCCTTTAAGACGCTCAAGCCAATAAGTATCACTGCGGCTCTCGCCTTCGATATAAGCCCAAGCTGAACGTTCAGCAAACGAGTAATACTCGCCTGAGCCTTGCATCACACTTGCCTCAAAGATTGCCGCGAGCTGCGAGACATCCGCTGGCGTAAATAGTCGAATCTTCATTCTCAGCCCTTATACTCAATTGTTAATAGATTGAGATTAACGGTATTTTGCTACAAATAAAATAGTCACCTTCAATTGCCTTACGCCCATGCTTTACTGCACGATTCTTTGCACCACGGTTTAAAACCAAAGTTGAACAATGATTAAATCTCTTTAACCATATAAAAGCCGCGAATAATTTGCCCTCGTTTTTGCTGGTAACTGGCCTGTACCTGCGTAAAGCCCATTTGATTAAATAATCCTTTCGATAAATAGGATGCATCCAGGCTCAAACGAGAATACCCCTGCGCCTTAGCCCAATCTTCTACAACAAGGTAAGCACGTTCACCTAATCCCTTGCGCTGATAATCAGGATGTATATATAAACTATCAAGGTAACCTTGCTGGCTAAAATGGGTTTCAATATTAATGAAACCGATACACATTGCCGATGTTGCTAGGGCATCTTTGGCCAATACCACCCACGCTTTTGAGCGTCTTAAGCGCAAATCCCAATATTTAGCCGATCTTGGCGCCGCTGACCAAGCCGCAAGCTGCGCAGATGAATAACGGGCATGATTGATACTATGCACGCAAAGATGAAATAACTCACTCACCTCAAGGGCATAACATGATTGATAAGGCTGGATGTCAAACTGTTCAAACGCCGCCACTTAATTGTTCCTCCGACTAAAGCATATAGCTAAAAATAGTGATATTTTGCCGCGTTTAGCCCCATTGAGATAGCCAAAAACTGATATTTAACGCCATTAAGCAATAGAAACAAAAACGGCCTCGAAAATATCGAAGCCGCTTAATCGATGAGGTACAAAGTGAGTGCACTCAATACAACTGACTATTTCTTATTGATTTGGCCCACAAATAACAGTTTATCAAAGGTGCGATTCAAAGTTTTGCTAGTGAATTCATTCATCCACATTTGCTCAACTACAGACACTTTATCGCCTTTATTCACTTGAGTTTCAGGACCCGCTGCCCAAAAAGTTGTGTCAGCTTCTTTAATTTGTACGTAGGTGTAACCGCCACCATTCATAGTATCAACAACAGTACCTTCGTGGGTTACGCCCTGCGCCCAAGCACTTGACATGCCTAACGCTAACGTTGCTACCGCTGCTAATTTTACCAATTTTGCTATCATGCCTATGTTCCTTTTGTTTTACTAATATGCCGCATTAAAGCACGCTCACAACAATAAATCGCTAATCTCTATCACGAAATACAACACTTATCGCAAAAGCAATATTTTTATGCCAAGACAGGGAACTCATTTCAATAACGGTTTTAGCATGCCTTCTAAGCCATTTAGCTTAACTTCATACATTAAGGCTAATTGCTCACCCAACTTTCCCTGAGGAAACCCTTGTTTATGAAACCACACAAGATAAGGTTCGGGTAATGTTAATAATTTACGCCCTGCGTATTTGCCAAACGGCATAGTCTGGTTAACCGCATCAATTAGTAACTGTTGATCCACTTCATTATCCCCCACGCTATTTAGCGCTATATATTACCGCAAAACCAAATCATTTGCCTGTGCGCTCCAGTCGCAAAAAATAGCTGAGAGATGCTATCAAAAATACCATCTTCTTATTTACCAGCACTTATCGATATAGGGCTAAAATGCGTTAGAGCATAAGCTTTTTAACATAATATGCCTGCACGTTTAGCTTATTAGGCCAGTAACAATACGCACATATACGTTTTCAAATCAATTATCTATAAACGGCAATCTTATAAACGCTTAATCGTAAACACCATTAGATTTAGATGTTTGAGATAACACGCACTGGTATCGGCTTAAATATGCTCAATACCAAGCGATTTAAACACTCGTGACTTACGTTAATATTTCGGCCACTCGTGAACGGTAGCTAAAAGCAGGAAAGTGATAGTAATCTGCAGGGTAATAAAGTCGTCACTCTGTTGTTTTTACCCCAAAGGTTGACTTCACTCGGCTTTGTCCCCATTAGCTAATAATATAGTTAACGACATTTCATCTTGCTAAAGGCACATTATGCTCGCGATCTCACTCACTGTGCTACTTAGCGTTGCCGCAATGGCTTGGTTAATCTCAACCCGTTGGCGTAAAACATTACATCGACGTCGTATAGCGGCAAGACCATTTCCTAAAAGTTGGCGAGTGATCCTTAAACAAAGGTTACCTTACTTTCATGCACTACCAACCGATTTACAGCTACAACTCAAGCGGCATATTCAAATATTTATTGATGAAAAGATATTTGTTGGCTGCGATGGTTTTGAAATTACCGATGAAGTTAAAGTCACCATAGCCGCCCAAGCTTGTCTTTTATTACTGAATCGTAAAACGGATTTTTACCCCAAACTGACACAAATCTTAGTCTATCCCGATGCCTTTATCGTTAATAATCAGCATCAAGATGCAAACGGTATTATGTGGGCAGAGCGCAATGTACTGGCGGGCGAATCGTGGGAATATGGCAAAGTAGTGCTCTCGTGGAAAAATACTGTAGATGGCGCCGCCGATCCCCACGATGGCAATAACGTTGTTATCCACGAGTTTGCCCACCAGCTCGATCAAGAAGACGGCCAAGCCAATGGCGCGCCAATACTGCAACATTTTGCCGATTACAGTTCTTGGTCCGAAGTACTAAGCAAGGCTTTCATCCAATTACAACACAGCGCAAACTTTGGCACGCCCTCATTATTTAATTACTATGGTGCGACGAATCCCGCTGAATTTTTTGCCGTTATTACTGAAGTCTTTTTTGAAAAGCCAGAGGATTTCTACCAACAACACCCAGACTTGTATCGGGAACTGAGCCGATTTTATCAACTCGATCCGATAAACTGGCATTAACCCATAAAAGTAGAGGCACACTAAATGCTCAAAGACACTCATGCATTCGCAGTTAAAGGCACCACTGTTAATCGCGCCGTTAATATGAGTCGCGCGACTAATGCCAGTCGTGCCACTAGTGTTAATCGCGCCAGCTTGGGGTTACTGCTCAGTGCTTTAATGCTTGGCGGCCTTAATGTAAGCGCACAGGTACAGGACTCGCTAACACAAAGCGCTCAAACACAAAACACTCAAGTCCAAGGCGCTGCAACGACTTCGAATCCTGATCGACAAGCGGCGGCTCACGTATTAGATTTACTCAACCAATATTCAAGCGATGCCGATTGGGATAAGTATTTTGCCCTGTACCGACAAGACGGCATTTTTATTGGTACGGATGCGAGTGAGCGTTGGGGAGTGGCGGAATTTGAACATTACTCCCGCCCTACAAAAGGTTGGCGCTATGATTTAACCGAGCGACATTTAATCCAACATGGCGACGTAATATTGTTCGACGAGTTATTAAATAGCCCCGCCTATGGCGTCAGCCGAGGAACCGGCACTTTGATTAAAACCGATGGTAACTGGAAAATTGCACAATACCACTTAAGTTTCCCAATCCCCAATGAGATAGCGAAACAGGTCACCACCGAGATTAAAGCCACAAATAAACAGTAACGCCGCACTCCCATAAATGCGGTTTCGAAAGAGCAAAGTTTAAAAAATAGCTTTAAAATACAGTAATTCACCGCGAGCACTACCTTAAAGAAACAGTAAAACACACATTTGCCAATTGGGAGAAGTGGATGAAGCTTTGAAAATCTACGTCTTCAAATGCCCTTTGTGAAGGGCCCCGATCTGCGTAATAAAACCCGATCACTTTGCTATCAACCAACAAAGGCGCCAGTAAAAAGCCCTGCCGTGACAGGTGCCGCGCTTGCAACTCCTTGCACTGCCCCTGCCATTTTTTAGAACAGGGATCGTCCACCAAAAGTGGCGCCTTATGCTCCATCGCTTGATGGAATAACCCACGCTTGTCAGTTAAATCGATAATAAACTCTTGTTTTATCGCATCGGCATCACGACCTAGTATCACCCTAGGTTGAAGCTGTTTACGGCTTGGCGATAACAAGAGTACGCCGCAGCGGTCAACACCTACTCCCTCAAGAATGCCTTCAAGAACCGTTTGCATTATCTGATTAAAATCCGCTTTATTAATGGCAAAGCCTGTCAATTCCCGCAACTTAGCCAACTGCACATTCAAGTTGGCTTGATAGACTGGCATATCTAACGGGATGGGCGGCAGATCGGGTTCAGCTGCGACAATACGTTGAGGATCAGGTAAGTAATCGAGTAACACATTAGCACCGTACACTTCTGCCAACTTATGGGTCGCATTCGCGCAGCGTTGCATCCGTACCAAAAACTCACTCTCTTCTAGCCCAGTAAAACTCGCCGCTTGAGTCATGCGTTTTGCTAGTTCGAGCTTATTGAGAGTGGGCTGAGATAAAATGTCGCAAAGCTTATCAGCAAGAAAAATAGCACGAATGTCTGGCCGCTGGTCCTCAGGATAATTCAACGCTTGGATAAGCAACTCCCCCAATCCCCAATTACGGGCAATACTCTGGGTGAGCTGCAAAAAAGAAGCACCTAGTGCTTCGCGGGTAGCACTTCTTTCTTCGGCGGGCGTCTCACATTGGCTGAGCGTTAAATCTAACTCTTCGGTAAACTCGCCCCCAATACTCCAAAAAGCGCTCTCGCCGATGTGATACAACAAAGAGGCAATAAAGGCTTCCTCCTGCATCTCCTCGTCATGATGACTGAGCATCATCCGCGCAATCATGGCTGCTTGAAATGCCTTGGCCATCAACTTGATTAATCTTTGATATACATTTGGGGCGAGATTTTTACTCTCTAACAAGCTTGAGAGTAACTTGGCGGTGATACAGATATTTCGCACCGCATCGAAACCAAGCACTATAGCGGCGCGGCTAACGGTGGAGATTTGGCTACTCCCCTTATGGTAAATAGCACTATTGGCGACTCTAAGAATACGAGAGGTTAAGGCGTTATCGTGCATCACGCTACGCCCAAGTAATGCAAGAGAGGAAACGTCATCCTTGGCGAGTTTTTCTAGCGATTTAACCGTCGAACACAGTGCGGGCATTTCTAATTCACTGATCCGATTTGTCCAATAATCGACCCCTTTATTAGTATTGTTATTAGGCTTCAACCTAAATTTACCTTAGTTTTATAATCTTGTTGTTTTGAGTATAGATAAGCACAAATATTTCGCCCGTAGTCTAAGGCTTGATTTCACAAATAAATCCTTGATGGCTTAATAATACCAATCGTATTGGCTATGCAGACACAGTTAACGTGAACATAGCCAATGTGATTGTTATAATTCAACATCACGTTATACCCGTAAATAAAAATGCCCGAGACAAAGCTCGGGCATTAAAGATTTCAAAGCAAGCTGTGCTTAGGCGGTAAAGTGCTGCTTAACAACACGCAGCACTTTATCTATGTCCTGACGGTTCACATCTTTGTGAGTCACAAGCCTAATCGTACGCCCAGGGCTTATCAAAATGCCTTCTGAACGACAGTGTTTCGCCAATAAATCTGCATCAACATGGGCCGCTAATTTGACAAATAACATATTGGTTTGTACTGCGGTTAAATCTATGTCAAATTCGCTCAACTCGGCTAACTGGCGAGCCAAATACGCCGCGTTGTCATGATCTTCACTCAGTCTTTGCACTTGCTCCGTTAATGCGAGTGTACCCGCAGCAGCAAGGATACCTGCTTGGCGCATGCCCCCACCGAGCATCTTACGCCAACGTATGGCTTTGTTAATTAAACGCTCGTCACCTAAGAGCAATGAGCCGACAGGTGCGCATAGTCCCTTCGATAAACAAATCGATACTGAATCAAAATGCGCAGTAATGTCACTTATTGCAATATTCTGCGCAATGGCAGCATTAGCGACCCGCGCACCGTCTAAATGAATTTTTAAACCACGATTAAAAGCAAGCGCCTGCGCGCTGGCTAAATAGTGCTGTGGTAGCACCTTACCGCCAATCGTATTTTCTAAACTAAGCAAACGCGTGCGAGCAAAATGGATATCATCAGGCTTAATCGCAGCTTCAATATCGGCTAAAGCAATACTGCCATCCATTTGATTGATAATGGGCTGTGGTTGAATACTGCCTAAAACAGCCGCACCACCCCCTTCAAATTTATAATTGTGCGCTTGCTGGCCGCACAGGTACTCATCACCACGTTCGCAATGGGCCATCAAAGCCAATAAATTAGCCTGGGTTCCTGAGCAGGTAAATAATGCGCTTTCAAAGCCAAACATGTCGGCGGCCATCTCTTGCAAGTTATTGATGCTAGGATCATCACCATAAACATCATCGCCAACTTCCGCTCTGGACATGGCCAAACGCATCGCGGCGGTTGGCTGAGTAACGGTATCACTGCGTAAATCTATCATCTTGTTCTCGACTTAGGATCTGCTTGGTACTTTATAGGCACAGGACTCTAGCGCCAAAAAACCATGTTGTATAGTTTGCCATATACTCCAAAGGCACACTAAGCGATAAAATGTACGCTTACAATGGCTCTTTGGTATACAAAATAATGTAAACCTGAATATACTCAACAGATTGTTACTATCACGTCTCTCGCTTGTTTAAGCTGTTTAACTTGGCGAAATGTGTCTAAATCGATAGAATGACTCGCTAAGATGGTCGTGCTACAAAAAGTCATAACTCTTAGTGATTTTATCTAAGGCTTATCATATAAAAGGGGTTTGTGGTGAATAATTCCCAGTCCAGCTGGATTAAACTGTGGTTTTTAATCCTATGTTTAAGCCTAATATCGCCTGTATTTGCTTGGACAGATAACGATCGAGATGGCGTACCGGATATTAAAGATGCCTGTCCAAATACGCCGCTCAATACCGCTGTTATGGCTAATGGTTGCCCTGAAGCGCCAGTTGAAGCGGCTAAAGTCACAACAGGGGCGTCACTCGACTGTGGCTCTACCAATCTTAATCAGGCCAGCGCTGATTGTTATGATATTTCATCGGCGGTAGTGTATTTTGATTTTGCGATTGCTGAAGTTAACTTTGCTCAATGGAAAACTCTCGCTTTTGTGAAAGCATTTTTAGAGCAAAATGATGTTGCATTAACTTTGGTTGGGCACACGGATGTCGTCGGCACTCCAGAGTTTAATTATCAACTCTCCCTGCAAAGAGCTCAAAACGTAAAACGGATTTTAGTTGAAGATTATGGCTTTAATCCAAATCGCTTTACTGTAGTTGGTAAAGGAATATCTGAACCTGTCGCGGATAACCGTTCTAGCGAAGGGCGCAGTTTAAATCGACGAGTACAATTTATCGTCAACAATTAAGTAGTTTTGTTCGCGTACATTTAAGGAATGACTCAATGGAAAACCTAGAAGGTTTATTAAAACAAGCACCTGATTTGCTTGTAACTTATGGCTTAAAAATATTATTTGCGCTAATTATTTTTTTTGTAGGTAAATATTTTGCTGGTATAGCACAAGGATTAGTACGCAAGTTACTTAATAGTCGAAAAGTAGATCCTACGGTTGTCTCATTTGTCGCGAACCTCACTTGGGCGATAGTGTTTGTATTTGCGGTCATTGCCACCTTAGGGCAAATCGGTGTACAAACGGCATCTCTGGTTGCGGTTATCGGTGCGGCAGGTTTAGCAATAGGCTTAGCCTTACAAGGTTCTTTGTCTAACTTTGCCTCGGGCGTATTAATGGTATTATTCCGCCCTTGCCGTGTCGGTGACTACATTGAAGCTGCGGGCATTGCTGGCACTGTTGAGGAGATCACTATTTTCTCGACTAAACTTCTTACGCCAGATAACAAACTTATTACCGCACCTAATTCATCAATCATGAATGGCACAATCACTAACTATTCGGCAATGGATACACGTCGTATTGATCTAGTGATTGGCGTCTCTTACTCTGCTGATATTGCGCTCACTAAACAGATTTTTCAGAATATATTAGACAATAACCAATATGTGCTAAAAAATCCGGCCTATACAATTGGACTCTCAGAATTGGCAAGCTCATCAATTAATTTCGTAGTCCGTCCCTGGGTAGCAAAAGCGGATTATTGGACAGCCCGTTTCCAGCTTCTTGAGCAAATAAAAAATGAATTAGATGCCGCGAATATCGGTATTCCATTTCCACAAATGGATATCCATGTCAAAGAATTACCTTTAAACAAGTAACTACTCAGCAATGAAATGTTAGTTGTTGGCGAGAGCTATAATACTTATCAATTAAGCTAATCCATTTATAAAAGGCCTATCACATACGAATAGGCCTTTTTTATGGTTCTGAGTACCATTTTAGCGTACCGTAAAGCACTGATAGCTGCTAAGACACTGACATTCATTCGCAAGGAAAACTCATGCAAAAATACGTTTCATTTTTAGCCGCAAGCTGTATTTATGGTTTAGTTCTGGTAAGCCAAAATGCAATCGCCAATGATAAAACACAGGTTCTTATGGGCGAAAAAACCGTCAGCCTAGAAGGTAGGCTACCTAAGTTGTCGCAAATGGCGCCAGGATTTAAAGTCGTTGATGAACATTTTACGCCAGTAATGCTAAGTGACTTTAAAGGCAAAACCGTACTCATCAGCGCAGTTCCCAGCTTAGATACGGGCGTTTGTGCATTACAAACTAAACGTTTCAATAGCGAAGTGAGCCATTTTTCTGATGATGTCGTGATATTAACGATCAGTACCGATTTACCCTTCGCACAAAAGCGTTTTTGCAAAGTTGAAAACGTAGATAAAATAAAGGTGTTATCAGATTCTGTATGGCGTGATTTTGGCGAAAAATATGGCTTGTTAATTGAAGATTATGGCTTGCTGGCTAGAGCTATTTTCATTATTGATGCCGAGGGTAAACTGCAATACCAAGAGTTAGTCCCTAACATTACAGAGCATCCTAATTATGCCGCCGCACTTGCGGCCCTGAAAACTATCAAAGCTCAGTAGTCATTCAAATCAACAGGGCAGCCTTAGCTGCCCTGTCTTACAACAATCAGCAAAACGACGAATATGACAACTAATGCGTATGTTGATCGCCATTGGCCTGATAATCAAAGGTCGGCATAGACCAATGATATCGCAGTGCTAACATACGCAGACTAAAACCAACACTGAGACAAATCAACAAATTAATCCACTCTGTCAATTGATAGTCTTTTAAGAGGATATACAAACTTGCCGTCAGCAATGAAATCACCGCATAGAGTTCTTTCTTAAAAATCAAAGGCACTTGATTACACAGAATATCGCGGATCACGCCGCCAAATACGCCAGTGACTAATCCCATCACTACGGCAATTGTCGGGCTAAATCCAAGCATTAAGGTCTTCTGCGCACCCACGATAGAAAATACCGCTAAGCCCAAGGCATCAATGGCTAAAAATAACTTAGACAAATAGCGCATCACGGGCGCGATAACCACAGTGAGTAACGAAGCAAAGGCTATCGCGATAAGATAATGTACGTTCTCAACCCAAATTAACGGATAATTGCCTAGCATCATATCCCTTAGCGTGCCGCCGCCAATCGCAGTAGCGCAGCCAATAATCACCACACCAAATAAATCCATCTGCTTACGACCCGCCGCTAAAGCGCCCGTCATCGCCTCAGCAAGAATACCTATTAACCAAAGTAACCCAATAATCTCAGTCTCATGCATCTTAACTACGGCCGACAACTCAAAGAAGCTGATTTTGCCTGAAAAGTCTGAGGTTCTATAATGATTTAATTTTGATTTAAGCATTAGTAATTTTAATGCAAAGATTAGCTCTCAGCTAAACGTAATGTGATTTACTATCAAAGGCCATCAAATAAAGCATTTTAATAATAGCGAGTTATAAAAATGCTGATTCTAACTGTGACTTATTTCGCAAAAACTATGATAAGTATTAGTAAAGCAAATTTAACTAAATTGTAAATAACGACTCAAACTCTGTTTTAGTGTGTGAATGTATAAAAATCAGCCACAAAAAAACAGCCATAAGGCTGCTTCATTTTTACTAAAACACTATTAAAATTTAAGCTTGAACAGTGTTACTACTTAGCATCGGGTTTGGGTGGATAATTTGCCATCACACTCGCCACCGCTTCATTAATAATCTTCACTCTTTCTTCTGGGGTATTTTTATCACGAATAGTATCAACGACCGATCCGCGCCAGACAAGTTTAGAACTTTTATTATCAATAAAATCAATTATTAAGGTACCCACTTCATATTCTCTAACCGTAGTTTGAGTCTGCATATTACCGCCCCACCCCCAGCCAGGCCCATAGTAAGGGCTGTAACCGAAGTTACTATTAAAGGTGTCTACATTGATTTTTTTATCCACTTTAGTGAAGTAGTTAACTAACACATCGGCATCTTTGGCATCGACTAACGTCATACCTTTTGCTACCAACTGTGTATTAACGGCTTCTCTTACTCTTTGGTCCATTAAACCATCGAGGTGATAATTTGTAGAGTCTGATTTCTGAGCAACCCAAGCATAGGTTTTATATTGCGTAAAACTGGCGCTGGGATCGTAGTCCCAACCGGCCTTCATTGTGCTACAAGCACTGAGTGCCAGTGCGGCTAGCGCGATAAAAATATTTTTCATCTTAATTTCCTCAGATATACAAACCGAACAAAGATAAGTAAGTGCTATAGATATAAATTTAGCTTACATAGCAATTGCTGGTTCTACAACTCAATTGATTATTAAACTAGCATTTCATTTAACTTGACTTAAGCAAAATAAAACCAGATGATAATGATTATCAATTGAATGATTAGGCAAAGGGTGGCGTACATGTATTGGTTTGCGAGCGCGTTTATTGTAGCGTCTATTATTTTTTTCCTTGCACCAGAAAAAATTTCACTTGAAGCCAATAACGCTAAGCTAAAAAGGCACTTACCCGTAAGCCTGCTTGTTTTACCTATCATAGTGCTAGGTTGGTTAGTGATTAATGCCCTTTCTAACGGCGCCAATTTTACCACAGTCGCGGCTTTTGGGTTCGTCATCACCGCCTGCTTAATTGCTTTACCTAAGCTACATAAATTTATCATGCCCAGCGCCTTACTCACTGCTACCGCTTTGATTATCATGCTAGTCCTACGCATTCATTAATCTCATTTTCAAAAAATATGCTTACCTCCCTGCAAAGAGTTAGCATTTTGTTTGGACCACTTAGTGATAATTCTTAAGTGGTCTTTTTTTACCTCCCAGAACCCCCTCTAATTTGGTAAACTCAATGAGTACCAGCCACTTCTCTTACCAATGAATAAAATCTATGAAAGCAGATCCTAATGTGTCTTTAGTATATAGCACCGATAAAGGCCGTATTAATGCAGAGCCTGTTGCTCCGCTTATTCCAGAATCCGATGGCATCGTCAGGATCTATAGGGACAGTAAGGGCCGAAAAGGCAAAGGTGTTTCTATTATTTCTGGCTTGGGTCTTGATGAAAGCGCATTAAAAATACTGGCTCAAACCCTTAAAAAACAATGTGGTTGTGGTGGAACTGTTAAAGATTTTACCATTGAAGTCCAGACGGACAACCGCGAACAACTCAAGCTATTACTAGAGAAGCTGCATTACAAAGTAAAATTAGCAGGCGGTTAATCTCGCTCAATACAGCAATATAACCCTATGCGCTAATACAGCTTAGCCATATCAAACGGAGTCGTTTAATGGAGAGTTTGCAAAACCATTTCTTAATTGCCATGCCTTCACTGCATGATACGTTTTTTGAACGCTCGGTTATCTACATCTGTGAGCATGATGCCAAGGGCGCCATGGGGCTAGTGATCAACAAACCACTTGATATCGAAGTTAATTCTTTATTAGAACAAATGGAATTACCTACTGAGCAAATTTCCTCGGATATGGTACTCAACACCAATGTTATGATGGGTGGACCTGTTTCCCAAGATCGTGGCTTTGTGCTGCATACCTCTCAACCTTATTGGGCCAACAGCACAGATCTTAATTGTGGTTTAATGTTAACTACCTCTCGCGATGTATTAACCGCCATAGGAAGCAATAGATCGCCAGATAAATTTCTCGTCGCTCTAGGTTATGCTGGCTGGAGTAAAGATCAGCTTGAACAAGAACTTGCTGATAATTCTTGGTTAACGATTCCTGCAACGCATGCCCTTTTATTTGACGTTAAACACGAAGACCGTTGGCCGCATGCTAGCCGTACTCTTGGATTTGATGCTTGGCAAGTTTCAGCTCAAACGGGCCATGCTTAAACCTATTTTTTAATATAAGTCTGCACACTATGAATTCGAAAACTGTATTAGGTTTTGATTTTGGCACTAAGAGTATTGGTGTGGCTATAGGCCAAGAAATTACTGCCAGTGCCACACCATTATTGTCAATTAAAGCCGTCGATGGCATTCCAAACTGGGATCAAATTGGTGATTTAATCAAAGAATGGCAACCCGACTTAGTTGTCGTAGGCCTCCCCTTAAATATGGATGGCACAGAGCAAGACATGACCCATAGGGCGCGTAAATTTGCCAATCGCATCAATGCTAAATTTAAAGTAAAAATAGCCACTCAAGATGAGCGGTTAACCACTGCCGATGCTAAAGCCAGACTGTTTGAATTAGGTGGCTTTAAGGCGCTGACTAAAGGCCAAATCGATGCTGTGTCAGCGGTGCTGATTATTGAAAGCTATTTCGAAAATAATTTCGGTCAATAAAACCACCGCAAAAAGAAAAAGGATAAGTTGCCTTATCCTTTTTATATCATTTCAACACTCTGATTTGTCGAATTAAAAATAGGGTTTAACTAAGTTAGCCATCATAGTGATATGTTCGTCATTATCATTCAGCGCAGCAATATAACGGAATTTCTCGCCACCCGCCGCTGTAAATATATGGCCATTTTCACCGACGATCTCCTCCAGCGTTTCTAAACAATCGGCGCTAAAAGCAGGGCAAATAATAGCAACATCACGCACACCTTCTTTAGGTAATGCTCCCATTGTCGCGTCGGTATAGGGTTGCAACCATTTCGCTTTACCAAAACGCGATTGGAAAGTCATCACAAACTCATCTTTACCTAAACCCAGTTTTTCGGTAACGAGCCGAGTCGTTTTCATGCAGAAACAGTAATAAGGATCGCCTAAATGCAAATTACGCTCAGGCATACCATGGTAAGACAACACCAATTTTTGCGGTTTACCATGGGCGTCAAAATCTGCCTTGATAGAATTTGCCAGAGCATTAATAAAGTCAGCATTGTCATGATAAGTATTAATAAAATGCAGTGCTGGAATATAGCGCCACTTGGACAACTCAGCCGCAATCGCATCAAAAGCAGACCCCGTAGTTGGCGCCGCATATTGGGGATACAGAGGTAACACAATGATTTTATCAACGCCATTTTTATGCATTGTCTGCAACGTACTGGCGACCGATGGATTACCGTAACGCATGGCTAAATGCACCGAAACGTCATGGTTATCCGCTTTTAACTTTTCTGCCAACTTTGCCGCTTGGCGTAAACTAATGTCCATTAACGGCGAGCCTGCAGCGCTCCAGACTTTCTGGTACAACGCCGCTGATTTGGCCGGACGTATGCGCAAAATAATCCCATGTAAAATTAGCATCCAAACTAATTTAGGAATTTCGACTACGCGAGTATCCGCTAAAAACTCTGCAAGATAACGCCTAACCGCAGATGCGGTAGGCTCATCAGGGGTGCCTAGATTCAATAACAACACGCCAACTTTACCGCGTTGCCCGTGTCCAACCTCTTTGGATAAGCCTGAAAATTTAGCCAAAACAGCCTCTTAATTAATGTTATAACAATGAAATTACAGTACTGATTCTATCGCTTGTTTAAGCTCTTCGCTATCAGGCTTCACTTTAGAATTAAATTGTTGCACCACAGTACCGTCTCCACTGACGACATACTTATAAAAATTCCACTTTGGCGCCGCAGTTTTTTCGGCTAAGTATTTAAAGACACTATTAGCATCGCTGCCGCGTACTGGCGATGTGGCCAGCATAGTAAAGGTGACACCGTAATTGATGTAACACACCTTAGCGGTGTCTTTTTCATTATTTTCTTCTTGGAAAAAATCATCCGATGGAAAACCAATAACGACTAAGCCTTTATCTTTATAGTTTTCATGCAATGCTTCGAGTGCTTTAAACTGCGGCGTAAAACCACAATTACTGGCCGTGTTTACAATCAATACCGGTTTTCCTTGCGTTAGCTCGCAAAGATTAACGGTTTCTTCAGAATGTAACTTTCGTACTTCAAGGTTCAGATACTCGGGACAAGTGGCCGCCATAGCGCCAACGCTCATCAAGCTCGCGGTTAAAGCCAAAACTGTGGGTAATTTATTCATTGCTTTCTCCTTTACCTTTTCATTACGCAAACATACGAGGTAAAGATCATATTGAATTAAAAAATAAAAGCTACGCCTATGGACTGCATAGCGATGAAATAAAACCACTTTATTTATAAGTCTTTATCCATATAAATAAAAAACAGCCCATAAAGAGCTGTTTAACACTTACTTTGACTGAGTTAATCCATATCTAAGGTGACGCCTTCCATAAAACCTGAGCCGGTAGATTCTTTACTTTGTAATTTAATCATTAGACGTAAATCATTCGGCGAATCAGCATGATGCAGAGCATCTGCATAACTAATCTCACCATCGGTATAGAGTTTTAATAGAGCTTGATCGAATGTTTGCATGCCTTGTTCATTCGATTTAGCCATGGTTTCTTTCAACAAATGTAGTTCGTTCTTCGCAATTAAACTTGCAACTCTTGGAGTGTTAATTAACACTTCAATTGCGGCGCGGCGGCCATTACCATCGAGTCTAGGAATTAATTGTTGTGCGACAATACCGCGTAAATTCAATGATAAATCGAACAATAATTGTTGATGTTTACTCTGGGGCACGAGATGCATAATACGATCTAAGGCTTGGTTAGCGTTGTTTGCATGCAAGGTTGCCATGCAAAGGTGACCGGTCTCGGCAAATGACAGGGCAAACTCCATCGTCTCTTGGGTACGAATTTCACCAATTAAAATAACATCAGGCGCTTGGCGTAAAGAGCTTTTTAATGCAGCATCAAAAGACTCAGTATCGATACCGACTTCACGCTGGGTAATAATACTCTTTCTATGGTCGTGAACAAATTCAACCGGATCTTCAATCGTTAAAATATGTCCACGCGCATGACCATTTCGATAACCGACCAATGCCGCCAAAGATGTCGATTTACCCGTACCCGTTCCACCCACCATAATGATGAGACCACGCTTACTCATCACTAAATCTTTTAGGATTGGCGGTAATTTAAGTTCATCTACATCAGGAATTTTTGTTTCAATACGGCGCATAACGCAGCCTGGAGATTCACGCTGCCAAAAAGCACTAACCCTAAAACGGCCTAAATCCTTTACGGCAAAAGCAAAGTTACATTCACGACTCGTATGAAACTCTTTTTTCTGAGCCTCAGTCATCAATGACTCTACAAAATCCAGTGATTGGGCTGGCGTAAAAGCACTTTCTGCTAAAGGACGCAACTCACCATCAATTTTAGCGCTTGGCGGAAAACCAGCTGTGATAAATAAATCAGAGGCTTTACGTTCAACGATCACCTTTAAATACGGACGAACATCCATCATAAATCCTTAAAATGTCGCTTGCTTATTTGAACTTTTCGCCATCGCATCTTCACGAGTGATAAGACCGCGATTGACCAAGTTCTGCATACATTGTTCTAAGGTCTGCATTCCGTGAGCCATACCCGTTTGAATTGCCGAATACATCTGCGCCACTTTATCCTCACGAATAAGATTACGAATTGCCGGGGTGCCCATCATTATTTCATGTGCTGCCACACGGCCTCCACCCACCTTTTTGATCAGGGTTTGTGATATTACGGCTTGTAATGATTCTGACAACATAGTGCGCACCATGCTCTTTTCACCCGCAGGAAACACGTCAACTACACGGTCAATAGTTTTAGCGGCAGACGTGGTATGCAAGGTGCCAAAGACTAAATGGCCTGTTTCTGCAGCCGTCATAGCCAAACGAATGGTTTCAAGGTCGCGCATTTCACCGACTAAGATCACATCAGGATCTTCACGCAATGCGCTCCTAAGGGCGGCATTAAAGCTGTGAGTATGGCGGTGAACTTCACGTTGATTTATTAAGCATTGTTTATTTTGGTGAACAAATTCAATGGGATCTTCAATGGTTAAGATGTGATCATGTCGATTTTCATTCACGTAATCCACCATAGCAGCAAGTGTGGTACTCTTGCCTGACCCCGTTGGCCCCGTCACTAATACCAATCCTCTGGGGAAACTGGCAATTTTTTTAAAAATTTCCGGAGCACCTAATTGCTCGAGTGACAAAATATCACTCGGGATAGTACGAAATACAGCGGCGGCACCACGGGACTGATTAAATGCGTTAACACGGAAACGCGCTAAATTAGGGACTTCGAACGAAAAATCGATTTCTAAATGTTCTTCATAATCCTTACGCTGCTTATCATTCATTATGTCATACACTAGACTGTGTACACCTTGATGATCGAGCGCCGGCAGGTTAATTTTTCTCACTTCACCGTCGACACGGATCATCGGAGATACCCCTGCAGAAAGGTGTAGATCTGAAGCTTTGTGTTTTACACTAAAGGCCAATAACTCAGTGATTTCCATCGTTTGGGATATCCTTGCAACTAGATAATTACATCATGACAACAATAGCAGACAGACTCGCAATCGCCCATAGCAGGATTGCACAAGCCGCACAAAAATGTGATCGCCAGCCTAGCAGCATTCGCTTACTTGCCGTTAGCAAGACTAAACCTATTGAAGACATTATAGCAGCCTACCAAGCTGGGCAGCGCTGCTTTGGAGAAAACTATGTCCAAGAAGGCGCTGAAAAAATTACCGCACTCAAAGGGAATTATCCGGACATTGAATGGCATTTTATTGGCCCACTTCAATCCAATAAAACCAGCATAGTCGCGCAACATTTCGATTGGATGCACACAGTGTCTCGAGATAAAATTGCACAACGTCTTAATGATCAACGCCAAAACGAATTAGCACCATTAAATATCTGTATTCAAATTAATATCAGCGCAGAAGACACAAAATCGGGCATAGATGCCACCCAAATGTTACCACTGGCCCAACTGATAGCTCAGTTACCTAACCTAACACTGAGGGGCTTAATGGCTATTCCCACGGCAACCGCGGATACCGAGTTACAGCTTAAAGAATTTTCAACCTTACATAATTTATTCCAAACATTAAAATTGCATTATCCCTCTGTCGACACGCTTTCTATGGGGATGAGTAATGACCTAGATGCAGCCATTAGCAGCGGTTCAACTATGGTACGCATTGGCAGTGCTATTTTTGGTGAGCGCAATTATCCAGTATAAAAACGACTCATTGGCATGAAATGTAATGATAGCGTGTTACTTTAGCCTTGTTTTTAATAAGTTTCGCCCAAATATTTTATTTAAGATCCATTAATTTTAACGATTATAAGGTCAATTAGCTTAAGCCGTTCAATCAGGCTTTCATATTCAAATGACTAGCCGTTTTATCATCTTAATTTAAGGTGAATCTGTTACAAGATAACGGTTAACACACTGAAGAGAATCAAATGAGTCAACAAAAAATCTGCTTTATCGGTGCCGGCAACATGACGCGCAGTATCATCAGTGGCCTAGTGAAGAGTGGCTACCCCGCTCAACTTATTCAAGCGACCAATCCTAGCCAAGGCAAACTCGATGCACTCCAAGCGGATTTAGGCATTTTGGTTTCTCAAGATAATTTAGCTGCAGCGCAAACTGCTGATGTCATAGTGCTGTCGGTAAAGCCACAATTAATGCAGCAGGTTTGTGAAGCATTACAAACTGTTGATATGTCAAAAAAGTTAGTTATTACTATCGCAGCAGGCATTAAAGCACAGCGTTATACCGACTATTTAGCGCAAAATATTACACTTATCCGCGCAATGCCAAACACACCGATGCAAATAGGTGTGGGTATGACAGGTCTTTATGCGCCTCAAGCTATCTCAGACAAACAAAAAGCCATTTGCGATCGTTTGATGTCAAGCGGCGGCGAAATCGTGTGGGTGAATGAAGAATCAGAATTAGACCAAGTGATTGCACTATCAGGCAGTTCACCGGCTTATTTCTTTTTGCTGATGGAGTCTATGATAGATGCAGGCAAAGAAATGGGCATGGATGAAGCTAAAGCCAGAAGTTTAGTGCAGCAAGCCGCACTCGGTGCTGCTATGATGGCCAAGCAAAATCCACAGCTTACTTTAGGTAATCTAAGAGAAAATGTGACCTCAAAGGGTGGTACCACCGCGCAAGCACTTGCGACCTTTGAAGATGCGGATATGCGAGGTTTAGTCAAAAAGGCCATGGAAAATTGCATTAAACGTGCAGAAGAAATGGCAAAGACATTTTAACTTATACCCTTTACTCTTAACGCGTTTTTTATCGAACTTAAATAGGTAGAAATATCGATGAATGCATTAACCTTTTTAATCACCACCCTATTCGATCTCTACTTGATGGTAGTGATTTTGCGGATCTGGCTCCAATTGGCAAGAGCCGACTTTTATAATCCATTTAGCCAGTTTATTGTCAAAGCGACTCAGCCCATTATTGCGCCAATGCGCCGTATACTGCCTTCACTAGGGCGATTTGATACCGCATCTTTCGTGCTGGCACTGCTGGTTGTTATCGTCAAAGTGTTACTCATCAGTCTTATCGCTGGCGGTGGTATAGATATACTGTTGTTCTTGATGTTTGCCGTCGTATCTGTGATCAAAAAAGCAGGGGTCTTACTGTTTTGGATGCTGTTGATACGCGCAATATTAAGCTGGTTTAACCAAGGCTATAACCCAATTGTGATGGTCATGGGTCAGTTAACTGAACCCGTATTAGCGCCAATCCGCCGTATCATACCGCCAATTGGTGGCTTAGATTTATCCGTAATGCTGGTCATTATTGGTATGAATTTTCTCAATATGTTACTTGCCCAATATATCCCTTATTGGGCTGTGATCTAATGAGTGCAGTGACTTTGCAGCAAGGTGACTTGCTGCTTAATCTCTACATTCAGCCTAAGGCCAGCCGAGATCAAATTGTAGGACTGCACGGTGATGAGCTAAAAGTAGCCATCACTGCGCCGCCTATTGATGGCAAGGCAAATGCCTATTTAAGTAAATACTTAGCAAAAGCCTTTAAAGTACCAAAGAGCAATATCCACATAGTAAAAGGTGAACTTGGCAGACATAAGCAAATTAGGGTTATCGACCCTAAACTTATCCCAAGTGTGATCACTGAACTCATAGAACACAGTAGTAAAGGTTAATACTGTTGAAAGACTGAAAACGAATTAGCCACATTGGATGTCAATAATTTATTGAAAACTGTACTGACTGCGGCTTCTACTCAAGCATCTCAAATATAAAGGTACCCCATTATGCTGCGTAATCTTCTCGCTATATTAGCTCTCACTGCGAGCCTTTGCGGCGTTGCCAGCGCTGAGCAAAAAGAAACCGTAGGTAAGTTTGATATCCACTATATGGCTCTTGGCAGTACATTTTTAACACCTAGCATAGCCAAATCCTATGGTATTCAGCGCAGTAGTTATAGAGGTATTATTAATATTGCCGTACTGGACAATAGCGAAACCAATAAACCCGCAGTGCCTGTTGAAATAACCGGTGTCGCTAATAATTTATTAGATGCTCGCATCAATCTCATCTTTAAAGAAATTCGTGAAGATGATGCTATTTATTACATAGCAGAAGTGCCCTACCGCGATGATCAGGAGATCAACTTCAATATTGCGATAAAGCACGGTAATCAATTAAATACCAATTTACAGTTCAAGCAAAAATTCTACGTCGAATAAGCTAGGCTACGATTATCGCAAAATATAAGTCACTTTTGGACGATACAATTCTGTACCGTCCCGCCCTTTTTCTATCCTTTAGCCCACAGCTTGGGTATCATTGCCGCAGTATAAGTCGCCCCAATGATATAGGTATTCCATGCAACAAATCGTCCTCGCCAGCGGTAATAAAGGCAAACTCGCCGAATTTGATCAAATGCTCGCAAGCTACGGTGTCACTGTACTGCCGCAGAGCCAATTTAATGTCAGCGAAGTGGCAGAAACGGGCACTACTTTTGTCGAAAATGCCATTATCAAAGCCAGGCACGCTGCCGAAATCACCGGACTTGCGGCCATTGCTGATGATTCCGGTTTAGAAGTGGATTTACTCCAAGGCGCTCCTGGCATTTATTCAGCGCGTTACGCGGGCGAAAATGCGAAAGATCAAGATAACGTCTTAAAACTACTTGAGACATTAAAAGACCAGCCTGCACCTCGCAGTGCGAGATTCCAATGCGTACTGGTGTATATGCGCCACGCGAAAGACCCAACCCCAATTATTTGCCAAGCGTCATGGGAAGGCCAAATCGACTTTAACCAACGCGGCGACAATGGCCATGGCTACGATCCGATTTTTATCCCTGAAAATCATCAATGTAGTGCCGCGGAGCTGAGCAGCAACGAGAAAAATGCCTTAAGCCATCGTGGTAAAGCTCTAGTGCAACTCATCGCCGCCATGCAAGCCCAAGGCGTGTTAACCGGCGGGAATGCACAATAATGTCGTCAACTGCCGTGACTACTGCGATGAAGCTCGAACTGCCACCACTGAGTCTATATATCCATATTCCTTGGTGCGTACAAAAGTGTCCTTATTGTGACTTTAATTCCCATGGTCAAAATGGCGAACTGCCACAGGAGGCCTATGTTGATGCGCTATTGGAAGACTTACGCCAAGACTTACATCTCGTCCAAGGGCGGCAAATCCATACCCTCTTTATCGGTGGCGGCACGCCATCATTATTCGATGCTAAACAAATCAAACGCATACTCGATGGTGCTAATGCGCTAATCCCCTTTAGTGACAATATTGAAATCACCATGGAAGCCAACCCTGGCACCTTAGAACACGATGACTTTAGTGCCTATCGCGCAGCGGGTGTCACTCGTTTATCTATCGGGGTGCAGAGTTTTTCTAAGGATAAGCTCAACTTGCTCGGACGTATTCACGATCAAAACGAGGCACAAGTCGCTGCTCAAAAAGCCAGCCAAGCGGGATACTTGAGTTTTAACCTCGATTTAATGCATGGATTACCCAACCAAAGTTTTGCTGAAGCGATGGCCGATATCGACACGGCAGCGGCGCTCAATCCGCCCCACCTATCTTGGTATCAGTTAACAATTGAGCCCAACACCCTATTCCACTCAAAACCGCCGCAGTTGCCCGATGACGAAGCGCTCTGGCATATCTATGAGCAAGGTCAACAAAAGCTGGCCGCATTAGGGTATGAGCAATACGAAATATCCGCTTATGCGAAACCCGGTTACCAATGTAAGCACAATCTCAACTACTGGCAGTTTGGTGATTATCTAGGCATAGGCTGTGGCGCCCACGGTAAAGTGACGCTGCCAGAAGAAAACCGCATTATACGCACGGTAAAAATTAAACATCCCAAGGGATATCTGAGTGCCAGCAACTACACCTTCGAATCGATTGATGTGGCAGAGGAAGACCGCGCGCTCGAATATTTAATGAATCGCCTGCGCCTGATGACACCTATCCCTAAGCAAGAATTTGAACTGCGCACCGGACAACACAGAGACACATTGACCGAAGGAATGGAAAAAGCCAAACAACGCGGTTTACTCACAGAATCTGCTGAACATTGGCAATTAACCAGCAAAGGTCATATGTTTGTTAATGATTTACTGACACAATTCTGCTGAGTGAGCCGTTAAAATAGCTCTATAAATAATGTGTTAGTAACTAATAGTACAATTTAACACTATTACTGCTAACACATTTTCTAACATTAATATCCATACATTCTTGTCCAGCTTCTTTAGAATTGATGCAACTCAATCCAGGAAGCCTGATCATGCCAATAAAAACTAAAATCAGCTTAGTCGCACTGACCCTTTCAGCTCTGCTGACCATTCCCGCTTATGCAGCATCAACTTCGCCAGCCTTACACAGTGCAAGCGAACCTGTGAATGCAGTAGCACAAACCGAGTCAGAAAAAGCCAATGCGCTGTTCGAAACCATCTTCATGGAAAATATTATGGCGAGCCCCATTTCGCAGACCTATATGGGGATCAAGCAAGACTATGATAAATGGGATGAACTAGGTGATACCGCCGATGATAAAGCCCTAGCTCGCACGAAAAAACAACTGGCGCAGGTCAATCAGATTGATGCCGCCAAGCTCGATCCACAAACAAAACTCAGCCTCACCTTACTAAAACAAAATCTGCAAAATGACATCGAAGATGACCAATGGCGCTATCATAATTATCCTGTAAATCAAATGTATGGCGGCCACTCTATGATCGCCTCCTTCTTGATTAACCAACATCAAATCACAGATGTTAGCGATGCGAAGGCCTATATCAGCCGCTTGAATGGCGTGCCCAAACGCTTAAGTCAATTACAGACAGTATTAGACGTTCGCGCAGATAAAGGCATTATCGCGCCTAAGTTTGTATTCGCTTATGTGATTTCAGACAGCCAAAACATTATCAAAGGTGCGCCTTTTGATAAGGGCGACGACAGCGCGCTACTCGCAGATTTTCGCCGTAAAGTGAACGCATTAGCGATTCAAGAAACGGAAAAGCAAGCGTTAATAAAACAAGCTAAGCAAGCACTCGTTACTCAAGTTGAACCCGCCTACAACAAGCTCATCAGTTACATCAAAACCTTAGCAACAAAAGCTGATGACCGCGATGGTGCGTGGAAACTCCCTAATGGCGCGGCTTTTTACAATAATGCTTTGGCCCGTACTACGACGACAAACATGACCGCCGATCAAATCCATGACTTAGGCCTTTCTGAGGTGGAACGTATCCATAATGAAATGCGCGCCATCATGAAGAAGGTCAATTTTAAAGGCGATTTACAGCAATTCTTTAGCTTTATGCGTGACGATCCCCAGTTCTACTACCCCAATACTGCCGAAGGCAAAGCAGCTTATTTAGCTGAGGCGACTAAGTTCATCGACAATATGAAGTCGCGCTTGGATGAAGTGTTCAAAGTAAAACCTAAGGCCGCCATGGTAGTGAAGCAGGTTGAAGCCTTTAGAGAGAAATCCGCGGGTAAAGCCTTCTATGAACAACCAGCACCGGATGGTTCGCGTCCCGGTAGCTACTATGCAAACCTATATGACATGAAAGCCATGCCGAAATACCAAATGGAGGCACTGGCCTACCACGAAGGTATTCCGGGTCATCACATGCAGATCGCCATTTCCCAAGAACTGCAAAATATTCCTAAGTTCCGCAAGTTTGGTGGTTATACCGCGTATATCGAGGGCTGGGGTTTATATAGCGAATCTTTCCCAAAAGAAATGGGACTGTACGCCGATCCTTACTCTGATTTTGGTCGCCTAGCAATGGAGTTGTGGCGTGCATGTCGCTTAGTCGTTGATACTGGTATCCACACTAAAAAGTGGACCCGCGAGCAAGGCATAACCTATTACGTGGACAATACGCCCAATGCTAAATCGGATGCGGTGAAAATGGTTGAACGCCATATCGTTATGCCATCGCAAGCGACAGCCTATAAAGTGGGCATGATTAAGCTGCTGGAACTCAGACATAAAGCAGAGCTACAGCTTGGCAGTCAATTTGATATCCGAGACTTCCATACGCTAGTGCTTGCTAACGGCGCATTGCCACTGGATGTGTTAGAACAACAAGTCGATGTTTGGATTGCCAGCAAGAAGAAGGCCTAATACCCTGATGTTTTAAAGCCTTAATGCCTTAATGCTGAGTCGTGAAGTACTGTTAACTTGCTTCACGACTAAAGCGACATAGATGAAAGCCTTAAGCTGCGCCCAATAAAAAAGCCACTCGAAAGTGGCTTTTTTATTGGTACCATTATCCCGTTAGATAACAGAACCCTTCTCACTGTGGGTCACTATATTTGTTGTATTAATTTATGCTTTAGCACTCGCTTTCACATCACTTAACACACAGTTGCGACTTTAGGGTACAGGGAGACAAAACGCTTATCTAAGGCTGCACAAACCATCAATAAAAAATTACCTCAGCGATAAGGCTGAGGTAAACCAAAAACTAGGATGATGGTTTAAAGAGCCAACATTGTTTTAGTTCTCAAACTTCTGTTGGCTGTGATCCAAAACTGCATTAACGCCGACCTGTATACAAAAATTGAAAGGGGTCATTTCCAATAAACGTATAGGACTCAGATCATTCCGAATCAACTGTCACCATTGTATTCAATTAAGAACAGAGTTCAAGTATGTTATAAAAAAGTGCTTTAGAAAACCCTAAAAAACCATCAGCAAATGCACTCAAAAACTCAACCTAACGTATTGATTTTAAATAACCAACAAAGTGTTAGCTCAATTTAAAACCACATAAAGCTGCTTTTGAGAACAATGTTTCCTATTTTACTGACGTTCACTGAATAATTCGACATAGGGCGCATCCCAGTAAGGCGGTGTTCCTATGTGTTCTTTAATAAACTCGATAAAGGAACTGACCTTAGGTGCCAAGTGTTTACGACGAGGATAAACCGCCTGTAAGGGTAAATGATTGGTCAATTGCCAATCTTTGAGTAAGGGGACTAATGTCCCCTTAGTAATTTCATCTTCCATAAGATAACTCGCCAGATACACGACTCCAAGACCACTGATTGCAGCAGACTTTAATGCGGGCGCATTATCCACTCTGAAATTACCTGATACGCCAATTTCACAATAATCATCACCCTTTTTAAATTGCCACATACTGTGCTCATGCCATTCACCTTGATAGACCAAACAATTATGGTCAACCAATTGTTCAGGTCGAGAAGGCTCGCCATGTTGAGCAATATAGCCAGGAGATGCAACTAACAGGAATTGGCACTTCATCAGCGGTCTTGCGACCATGCCTAACGGTAATTGCTCGGACATGGTTAACAGTAAATCTAAGCCTTCACTCACCACATCGACTTTATGGTCAAGTAAGCTCACCTGTAGCTCTAACTCCGGGTGTTTTGCCATAAAGGATGGCAAAGCGGGAATGATATGCATCACCCCAAACGATTGCGAGATTCCCACTTTAAGCACGCCGCGAGTCGCATCATTTAAGTTATGTACGCTAGCAATCGCTTGCTCTGCATCACGCAGGAGCTCTTCACCCTGTAGATACAATAAATGCCCCGCTTCAGTCAGACTTAAGCTGCGCGTTGTACGTTGGATTAATTGAACACCAAGTTTATGTTCAAGATCAGCGACTTGTGTACTAACCTTCGACTTAGAAATTCCAAGTCTTCTTGCGGCTGCACTAAAACTACCTGCTCTGGCTACATGAGTAAAAATCGCAATAGGTTCTAACAGTTCTAACATGGAAGTCGCCTTAAGCTGTTTACGACAATAATATTAATTTTCGGTGGGGCGGCAATGGCTTAGCGCAATCTTCGCTTAAAAATAACCAGAGCATGGAGATCTCGCATTTAACGTACAAAACACTGAGATTTAGACCGAAAACATCCACTAAAGTAGGAGTTATATCTGACTGATATGCCAGCTTTTAATTATATTTTAAGAGTATATCAAATATTACTCTGCAAAATGTAACATTCAACGCCAAATTAGCGTAAGTGATAGCATGTTAAACGCTTTACGCTTTCAGTCATTAGTATTACAGGCAATTAACAGTCATATTCTGCATTGTAAAAAATAAAGCCCCTAGCACGATTAAGTGTAGGGGCTCATATGATAAGGTATGGTCACTGCTTCTTAACTTAAAATGATACTGTTAATCACGCAAAATATTTATTTTAATACCGTTGGCGAAGTCTCTTTAGTTAACGGAAAAGGCGCAAGTTCTGGCACATCTTGGCGCACTTGTTTTTCTAGTACCAATAGTGATTCCATATTACCGCACACTTTATCTGCGCGTAATTTTAAAGCGTCAGATTGTGATTCAATTTGCTTTTCAATGCCTTTACCTAAACCATCCATTTTTTTAGAAAACGCATTCATTTTTGCTTCAAAAGAACCACCATCAGCAGACATTAACTGCCCACCCATAGTCATCATAATAGTGCCTAATGAGCTTTGTACTATCTGGCCCATTTCAGCCTCAAATTCATTGTTAAAGGTATCCTGAATTGAACCTTCAGTTGCACTTAAATAGAAGTTATTGCCATTTTGATGAGCTATCCCATCGACTCTTGTCTGTACGCCGCCCATCATCTTATCAATCTGTACACCTGAGGCATCGCCCAATAACGGGGTAAGCGCCGTACTCACAGCTTGCGTTGCGAGTGTCACGCCATCATTCACTAAGCTCACCACTTCAGGTACTTGTGTTGATACATCTGCGGCATATTGGCTAACTAATTTTTGCTGTTTATCATTTAACTTAACTTGTTTACCTTGCACAAATAATTTATTGCTATCAATACGATATTGCTCGGCCCCCTTGTCGCTCACAATAACTTTTTTAGGTTCAATGTTAATATCATAATTAAGCGCCACGTCGCAGCGCTTATCCGCAGTAAATGACATCGCAAAAGTCGATTGCCCACTACCCATGCCAAATAACACCGCTGATAACACCAATCCACTACCTATATTTATGTTCATATTGACGATTCCTGTAAGTGAAGTGGCCTTTGAATTAAATGGCCCAATAAACGAAATGAGTGCCCAACTAACAGCATTGGCTATAACTAAGTAAGCTTTAGCAGAATACATGCCAGAATCGTAACGAGTTGATTTAATGAATCTTAAATAATAAGTCGGCTATTAACGGGATATAACGCTTTGTCAAAAGCGCAACTTTTACATTGTTACGCCAAATAGTACCTTATTTTACAACTAGATAAACTAAGGTACGAATATGGTAGCAATGCGGTGATGATTAGAAAATAGATCGGCCAAGACGTTGGCTTAAATGCTCAAGCATGGCCGTACCAGCAAGTGAATTACCATGGTTATCAAGCTCTGGCGACCAAACGCAAATCGACAGTTCCCCAGGAATAACGGCAATGATGCCACCACCGACGCCACTTTTACCTGGCATACCAACACGATAGGCAAACTCACCTGCACCGTCATATAGGCCCGAGGTCGCCAACAGGGCATTAAGCTGCCGAGTTTGCACCGGAGAAATAAGCTCAGTCCCCGCGATACTTTTACCGCGATTAGCCAAATACAACATGGCCTTAGACAAGTCAGCACAATTCATCTTTAAAGCGCAGTAATGAAAATACGTGCGCAGCACAGTATCGACATCGCCTTGAAAATTACCAAAGGACTTCATCAAATAAGCAATCGCCGCATTGCGCGCACTATGCTGATATTCTGAATCGGCCACTTGTTTGTCGAAACTCACTTTATCGTTTTGGCTAAGTTGCCTAACTAACTCGAGCATTCTATGTTTAGGCGCACCTAAACGGCTCTGCAATAAGTCAGCAATCACTAACGCGCCTGCATTGATAAATGGATTACGCGGCTTGCCACGCTCTAACTCGACTTGCACTAAAGAGTTGAATGAATGGCCCGAAGGTTCTTTGCCAACACGGCTCCAGATTTCGGCTTCTTCATATAAAGTTAACGCTAAGGTTAAGCTGAAAACTTTGGAGATACTTTGAATCGAAAACGGCTCAAGGTAATCGCCCGCACCTAAAGTTTCACCGTCAACAGTTGTAACGGCAATGCCTAATTTGCCAGCATCAACGCTGGCCAGTGCGGGGATATAATTTGCAACCTTTCCTTGGCCGAGCAAGGGTCGAACTTTCTCGACCACTTCCTCAAGTAATGCCAACTCGGGCATTAACCCCACCAAATGTCATACAGTTCGCTAACTTCAACCTGAGACACTTTTTGGGTCGCCCAGAATGCCTTAACTGCAGCAATATCTTCTTCGGTACATTTACCAATCGTTTGGGTGGCGATAATGCCTTCCCATTCGATGTGGCCGCCGCCATGGAAACCTAATTTACGGGTTTCGATCACTTCATCGATGAATTTATCTACCGTTGCATCGATATCGGCTTCTGATACTGATGCATCAAAAGACCAAGTCATATCAAAACCTAACTCTTGGAATTCATCAACGCGCATTTTCTTACGTAAACGACGGCTACGATTAGTTGCCATAGAGATTTTCCCCGTTGTGTTAAAAAACTAATTAATCATTCAATTGAAATATCTAAATTAAGCGATACGCTCAAACATTAGATCCCATACACCGTGACCCAATCTATGGCCGCGGGCTTCAAACTTGGTTAATGGACGATGATCGGGGCGTGGCACCACAGTGCCATCACTTGACTGGTTTTGATAACCAGGAGCCGCCTGCATCACTTCCAACATATGTTCGCTGTATTCTTCCCAGTCGGTTGCCATATGGAACACGCCACCAATTTTTAGCTTACCGCGGATAAGCTCAGCAAATTCAGCTTGCACGATACGGCGCTTATGGTGACGTTTTTTATGCCAAGGATCGGGGAAAAACAATTGCACTCGAGCTAATGAACCGTCAGCAATTGCATGCTCTAATACTTCCATGGCATCGTGATGATACACACGTAAATTAGTCACCTCTGCAATGGCGGCATCGCTTAAGCAAGAACCGACACCCGGTTTATGCACTTCAATACCTATGAAATTTTGCTCTGGTGCGTCTTTAGCCATTTGCACTAAAGAAGCGCCCATGCCAAAGCCAATTTCCAGCACGGTATCAGCTTCACGACCAAAAACGTCACTTAGTACCAATGGCGTTGGGCTGTAATCTAAACCCATTGTTGGCCACTGACTGTCAATAGCGTGTGCTTGGCCTTTGGTTAAGCGACCTTCTCTTAGGACAAAGCTTCTGATCTTACGCAGATACTTGCCTTCTTCATTAAATTCAGCGGTAGTAACTTCGCTCATTTTTGCCTCGTCTAGTGGACAACACCGTCATAAAAGAAGGGCATTATCCAAAGTTCAACATACAGTGCAAGCACTAATGGGGCGAAAGTATACCAAGATTATTTAAGAGTGCGAATTTAGTATGACTTTCGGCTTATTAACCTCTATATAGCATGTCTTTGGCGCTTGTCTAAGAAGGGAACTGCCGCTAAACTGCGCCGATGAAATCTACAGCCTCCTTTGCTACACGTATCGTATCTTGGTACGACAATCACGGTCGTAAAACCCTCCCTTGGCAGCAAGATAAAACCCTATATCGCGTATGGGTTTCTGAAATCATGCTGCAACAAACTCAGGTTGCGACGGTTATTCCCTATTACCTTAAATTTATGGCGCGTTTTCCCGATGTGTTAGCACTTGCTAACGCGCCAGACGATGAGGTATTACATCATTGGACCGGCCTTGGGTATTACGCTAGGGCGCGTAATCTGCATAAAGCAGCCAAGATCATCCGCGACGATTATCAGGGATTATTTCCAACGGATTTTGAGCAAGTACTTGCGCTGCCTGGCATTGGCCGCTCCACAGCAGGCGCGGTATTGTCACTGTCACTTGGACAACATCACCCTATTCTCGACGGTAACGTAAAGCGTGTGCTAGCAAGACACGGCGCTATTGCGGGTTGGCCGGGGCAAAAAACGGTCGAAGCGCAGCTTTGGCAACTAACGGATGCCTTCACACCGCAGCAAGATATTCAGAAATATAATCAAGCCATGATGGATATCGGCGCCAGTATTTGTACCCGTAGCAAACCTAGCTGCGCCGCTTGCCCTGTCGCGATTGATTGCAAAGCACAGCTTATTGGCAGGCAAACTGATTTCCCCGGCAAAAAGCCTAAAAAAACCATACCAACTAAAGCGGCGTGGATGTTAGTGCTAATGCAAGACAACCAAGTGTTTTTAGCTAAACGTCCGCCAGCGGGAATTTGGGGCGGACTTTGGTGTTTCCCTGAGTTTGCCACCCAAGCCACCCTAGAAACTCACCTCGAAGAGCAAGGGTTTGCTACGCAGCAGCTTGAATGGTTAACTGGCTTTAGGCACACATTTAGCCACTTTCATTTAGATATTCAGCCCATTATGCTTAATTTAGATAAAATCCACGGCAATAAAGAGAGCGTGGGCGTTGTCATGGAACAAAACCAGTCTCTCTGGTATAACATAAGTCATCCTTCCAAAGTGGGACTCGCCGCTGCCACCGAGCGCGTGCTAGCCAATTTGGGATCACTCGTTCAATCCGCAGTCAGTAAGGAATAATCATGGCGCGTACAGTCAATTGCGTATATTTAAATAAAGAAGCCGACGGCCTAGACTTTCAACTGTATCCAGGTGATTTAGGTAAGCGCATTTTTGATAACATCAGCAAAGAAGCTTGGGGCCTATGGCAAAAAAAGCAAACCATGCTGATCAACGAAAAGAAACTCAACATGATGAATGTTGATGATCGTAAGTTTCTTGAAGAACAAATGACCGCTTTCCTCTTTGAAGGTAAAGAAGTAGAAATTGAAGGTTTTGTGCCTGAAAAAGACCAAGATTAATTCTTGTCGTTAACTTAACGATAAAGCTTACAAAAAGCGCCTTTCGGCGCTTTTTGTTTATTAATCTTGTGAAGAATAACTGAGCGTTACTTACGCACGCCTTCAACCACAAGATCTAACTCAACATGGCTAGAAGCTGGGCCTAAATCCATTTTGATGCCAAAATCTTTCATCGCAAAGGTAGTTGTGCCCGTAAAACCAGCACGGTAGCCCCCCCAAGGATCTTGACCTTCGCCCACTGCATGGGCATTGATCGCTAATGGCTTAGTGACACCATTTAAGGTTAAGTTGCCGTTAATCACTAAGTCGCCATTACCTTTATCTTCAACTGTGGTTGAGGTAAACGTCGCTTGCCCAAATTGACTCGTGTTTAGGAAATCGGCGCTACGAATATGCTTATCACGCTCGGCGTGGTTTGAATCCACACTAAGCGTATTTACTGTCACATTCACTTTAGCCGCAGTGGGTTTAGCCGCGTCATAGCTAAAGTCACCGCTAAAATCATTAAAGCGACCAACGACATAGCTATAACCTAAGTGACTCACTTTGAAAGTAATAGAGGCATGTGCTCCTTCACTGTCAATGACATAGTCCGCCGCAAAAGCCGCCATCGGAGCCAATAGAGATGCACCAATCAGTGCGCTTAACAGTTGCTTTTTCATTGTGTTATCCTCGATTAAATTTAATCATTTTGAGTAAAGTTGCGTCTTTATCGATAAAGTGATGCTTTAACGCACCTGCAGCGTGGATCACCACGAGTGCGATTAAGCTATAAGCTGCGTATTGGTGGATATCGCCTGCTATATCGGCTTGGTTTTCAAAAAAAGGTCCAAATCCTGGTAGTTCAAACCAGTCAAACACCATAATTCCACGGCCTTCTGCCGTTGAAATAAGAATGCCGGCACACATGATCACCAGCAGCAAGGCATAGATAGCTAAATGCGCAATATGAGCCGCCTGCTTCTCCCAAGGCTTATGATTCGCCTCAAGTACGGGTTTAGGGTTAACTAAGCGCCACAACAAACGGAATAACGTCACCACCAAGAGTAAAATACCGATACTCTTATGTAGATAGGGCGCTGTTTGATACCAAGCACTGTAGTAGGTTAACTCCACCATCCACACACCTAGGGCAAACAACCCAATAACGACAATCGCACTCAGCCAATGAGTCACTATTGCAGTTATCCCATACGAAAACTGATTATTTCGAAACATACTGCGACTCCGTACTCGCGCTTTATTCATGCCTTCCATGAAATAATATTCATTATCATAAGTCTAAATTTAAAAACTAAAATCAGTAAAAATCGCTCATATCTTTCTAAATTTTAGAAAGTAAGCCGAAAGCTGGGATTTATGAGCACAACTCTATAGTAAACATCAGTATCTCTTGGCCTTGAAAAGTATAGTCAACGAATGATATTGACCTAAACTCGCAGAATAAAAGATAAAAAACAGCCAAGCTGCACATTAAACCGTCGAACGAGTTATTAATTGGGAAAAAGCACTTGCAGAGGATAAACAGCCTAGCTAATATAGCGGCACTTAGAACGAGACGGCTCAGCCAACGAGTTCAAAGTAGTTAACTAACGCTTAGTTAGTTGCCCGAATAGCTCAGTCGGTAGAGCAGAGGATTGAAAATCCTCGTGTCCCTGGTTCGATTCCGGGTTCGGGCACCACTATTTAACGTAATAGATTCTAAAGTTATATAGAGTTTTTACGACGTTTTAGCCGGCATAGCTCAGTTGGTAGAGCAACTGACTTGTAATCAGTAGGTCCCGAGTTCGACTCTTGGTGCCGGCACCATATAAACAAAAAAGCCACTCGTCGAGTGGCTTTTTTGTATCTGAATTTTGACTAACAACTCATCAAAAATCGCAACTGACTGACTCTTTACAATACCAATAGCTCCAGATCTAGATTCTTAAGCGATTGTTCAGTAAAAATTTACATCAAAATCAGAGTTACAGATAAGCATAGCTACCAAAACCTGCTATCGATAAAAGCGGTGTAACGCTAATAAATCTTCGCAGTCAGCATCCCCTCCTTCGCATAAGCTGAATGACTTAAGCGTTAATGTTATTCCCTAACACAAAATAAACGAGCGCAGAAGCTAACCTAATCATCCCAAAGGGAGCGCTATCGTCACTAAAATGCTGAAACTTTCAGCGACTCAATATGAGTAAAGTGGAAGAATCAAATAAATGTTCGATTTTTGTTTAATAGTTAATCAGTCATTTAAAAAGGGCTTGCACAGCCAAAGCGAGCACTATACTATACGCGCACTTCGAACGAACAAGGTCTTTACGACTTAGTTTAAAGTAGTTAACTAACGCTTAGTTAGTTGCCCGAATAGCTCAGTCGGTAGAGCAGAGGATTGAAAATCCTCGTGTCCCTGGTTCGATTCCGGGTTCGGGCACCACTATTAAAGTAACAAATTCGATAGAGTTTTTTACGAAGCTTAAGCCGGCATAGCTCAGTTGGTAGAGCAACTGACTTGTAATCAGTAGGTCCCGAGTTCGACTCTTGGTGCCGGCACCATATAAACAAAAAAGCCACTCAATGAGTGGCTTTTTTGTATCTTTATTTTAACTAGCAACTGACTTACTCCCGAGTTCAGCTGTTGGCGCAAACTGTTCAGACTCAAATGTTATTCTATCTATTATCTAAATCCTAAATTAGCCCAAGCAGTTTATCTCTCTTATACCCTTAAGTTTAATTGTGTATTTGATTACCAACTCAAAATTGCGTGTTAGCGCACTGTTAAAACAAGCCACTACAAGGTATCTTGGCTTAATAAACATGACTAGGAGGCGTTATGACAGCCAATATTTTAAAACTCATTTTTGTCGCAATTGGAATATTTCTGGTCTACAAATTGATATTTGGTAGTAAAAAAGGGCTGACTCTTTTTGAAATACATTTTAAAGATGGCCGTATGACTCAACATAAAGGCAAGATCCCCGAACGGTTCGAGCGAGAGTGTCGCCAAATCGCTAAAGTAGAAAAACTGACATGCACTATTAGAGCTGAAAAATCTGGCGATGTACGCTTACACATTTCAGCTAACGTGAGTGACAATGTGAAGCAAAGGATTCGCAATCTATTTCCGTTTGAATATTATGATAAAAAAACGATAGATAACAATCGTCAAGCGGGTTAATACCCTATATATCACGAGATGTTTAGTGGGATAAAACTTAAGTGATTACGACTCGGTATCACTCTGAAATTTAAACGTGCTAGGGTTAAACGAAGTTACTGCACAGTAAAATAGCTCAGCGCATGCTCAAACGACGTAGATTGAAATACCTAACTGTAATTTCAGTTAGGTATTTCAAAATGATGGGGAATTGATGAGTCGACGATCAACTTAACGCCATAAATCAATTAATATTATTTTTGAATCACTAAAGTAACCTGAGCGACCGTGACACCAAACTTAATAATATCGCTCTGATTGATAATGGTATTGTCATTAACTAAGAACATCCAATCATCGAAATGCACTTGATATTCATCGCCATCTACAGGCAACAACATATCGTATTTCCAACGTAATGCACTCCCACTCGATTGCCCCAACGCCGTGCCTAAGATATCGCCAGCGGTTCCTGTGTATTGTCCATTACCTAAGACTATAATCTTCCATACTCGAGTTTGAGTTTCGCCATCATCGTACACAAACCACTCATTAATAACGCCTTCATTCCCCTGCCAGCTGGCTTCCATTGTGACATTAAATTTTCGGATCACTTTGCCACTAAAATCATGCACTACTCCAGAAGCTTTTAAAGGACCGTTAAAAAATGATTCCAACACTAATGTCGGGGAAGTATCTTTATAATCAGTGACTTCCACTGAGGAGCAACTCGATAGCAAACCTATCATTAAGCAGCCTAAAAACAACTTTCTACCAATCAATTTTTTGCCTATCAAGGTGTTTAACAGTCGCATGATTTTTCTCCGAGTAATTGCGCCCGCAAACTCGGACGACTGGTGTCTTTAGATAACCAGATGGCTAAAAACGCTGCAGCGAAATTCGCATCGTGCATAACCCCTAATGGCTGTTGATTAAAGAAAAACTGACTGGTTTGTTCATCGATAACCTTAAAGCTTAAATGATCGCCCGGCTTCACATCGGGCCAAGTCGCAGCTAATAAATCTTGCCAACGCGCAATATCATCGGCAGAAAACTGTAAATGTTGCCATTGATCCCGCGTTGCTTCTAACAAATCTTCAGCTGCAATATCTCGGTAATATTCAATGTCGAGTAGTAGAGGATATTGTCCCTGTTGATAACGGCCAGTTAGCGTTATCAGTTTGGCTCTATATAAACTAAACCACAGCCAATCCATTTCTCCACGGCCCACTTCTAGGAACTTCTGCTTAGGCTCACTAATCCATGTACTTTCAACAGCGGCAGTCGTTGACACTAAAGTATCCACCTCTCGTGCAGCTAAAGGCACAGTTAATAGACTAAGCAACAACAAACCTAAGCTGCTTGAATTAAGACACGATAAACTAAGCTTTAAGTTGCAATAACGATTAAAAATAACTGCCATAGGAACTCTCCTTCACTGCAAAATATTACCCATGTTTAGCCACGCTACTGCGACCGATTCAATTACCGTCAAAATACCTTGAAAGAGCGAGCTTTAGAACGACGATTAAAACCATAGGGATTAGCACATTGAACTGCAAATGGCAGTAAAATAGACCAAACAACAAAGAGGATTAATACAGAAATCACAGTGCCATAGGGTAAGAGCACCGCATCAAATTTTGCCCCAGCCAAATAACTTAACGAGCCAAATATGCCGCCGATTAGCGCCTGAAATATTAGTGGTAAAGGCCGCATAAAAGCCAAGCTATGATTCAAACTCAACGCAAAGTGCAACCACAGACAGCCAAGCCACCAAGGGAAAACAGCAAACTCAAACACGCCTAAAACTGACAACACTGTGTCTATGCCTATTCCCAAAGCAGCAATCTTCAACATCAAGCCCAAATCTATTTTACGATACTGACTCTTTCCCGATGAAGACAATAAAATAAAATGCACGAATAACAGCGGTATTGTCAGCAAAAGCGACAAATTAAGCCAAAGCACACTAGACCACCATACGACTTGAAAACTAAGGGCATTGTAGAGAACAAAACCCTGATGTTTCGGAAGATGACGAGAGTTAGCTAACATCGATTTCATTTTTTCCTCACTGATACCTAAGTAACCTGATGTGATGGTCTCCTCCCACTACAGTGATTGTGCTACGGGCAGACGATAATCAGGACGCACCGCAACCAAATGGACAGTGCTAGTCGTACGCTCTAAAAATCCACCTTCACAATAACTTAAGTAGAATTTCCACATACGGATAAAGTCTTCGCCATAGCCTAATGTGCGGATTTCATCTAGGGCATGGTCAAAATTCTCATGCCAATGCTTTAAGGTTCTAGCGTAATCAAGCCCCATATCATTGAGCGACCAAACCACCATATCCGTTTGCTTGGCAATATGACCCGCCATTTGGCTAACCGAAGGTAAGCAGCCACCAGGGAAGATATAACGTTGAATAAAATCAACGCTTTTGCGATAGCTATCGTAACGTTGGTCAGCAATCGTAATGGCTTGCAGCAACATGCGCCCATCAGGTTTTAACAATGATTCCAACTTTTTAAAGAAACCGGGTAAATATTCATGCCCCACTGCTTCAATCATTTCGATAGAAACGACTCTGTCATATTCGCCCGTAAGATTGCGATAATCCTCCGTTAACAGGGTAACTTTATCGCTTAATCCTTCCTGTGCGACACGCGCTTTGGCGTAGGCATATTGAGCATCAGAAATCGTTGTCGTCGTCACATGTACGCCATAATGTTTGGCCGCATAAATAGCCAAAGCTCCCCAACCAGTACCGATTTCCAATAGAGTTTGGCCCGGTTGTAAATCGAGTCGCTCACAGATAGTCATTAACTTAAACTGCTGCGCCTCTTGTAAACTGGCTTCTTCATGGGGATACAGCGCACTTGAGTACAGCATTTCTCGGTCAAGAAATTGCTCATACATGGCATTACCTAAATCATAATGGGCAAGAATATTACGCTTTGAACCTTCTTGTGAATTACGATTAAGTACATGCTTAACTCGGTTTATCGTGCCTGTTAACCAAGAGAATTTGGCCTCAATCCTATCAAGCAAAGCTAAATTACGGGCAAACAATTGCACCACTGTGGTTAAATCTGGACTGGTCCAATGGCCTTGGATATACCCCTCCCCCGCGCCAATAGAACCGGCAAGCATCACTTGACGATAAAAACTCGGATGCTTAACCACCAAAGTGGCATGCAAATCAGTTTGAGCCTCACCAAAACGATAACTCTTATCGCCTTCAACTAAAGTTAAACAACCATGAGGTAAGCTTTCAAGCGCCTTAAGTAACACCTTACGCGCAATACTGTCGGGCAGTTTCTCTGTGGTGATTGAGGTTTGCGAAGCAGTATTTTCCATGTTATTTCTCCATCTGAGCTGGATGCGGCACAAAAGGCACACGTTTGAAAAAGAGTTTTAACGCTTGCCAATAAATCCCGAAAAAGATCTTAAGCGTCATAAAAGGGAAGCGAAACAGAAGCGTGCGTAAATTCTTGGCGTTGATAGGTTGACGTTTCATCACTAAATTGGCGTTAAACAGTTTTTTACTGTCCTCTTGCGCCGACTGGTTTTCAATACCAATATTCAAGCGCTCACTTGGGGCTGACACGTGCCAGAGATAACGCATGTCCAATGACATAAAAGGTGATACGTGAAAAACCTTGTCAGAGGCTTTTGGCGTTGTTAAATCCACCAAATAACAATGACGTTGATCCCAAGGGGTATTACTCACTTCTGCGAGCATGTATAACGGTGTTTGATTTTGATAACAAAAATAGAAGTTAACTGGGCTGAAATAAATACCAAAATGACGTATCTGACCAACAAACAGTACACGGTCACATGGTTTAGCCCCACCTAACTCAGTCACTTGCGTCAATACTCGGCTCTTGAGTGCTGCCACGCTCGGATCCGCCACGGCAACGGCATTACTTTCATTGGTTTTCTTCGTAAAAGACCTTAAGTAGTCTTGAGGATTAAATCGCAGTAAAGCGCGATGCTGGCTCGCAAAAACTCGTCCCATAGCACTAATTTTATCGACTTCATCTAAATCGATGGCCATCAGCGCCATTTCGTAGTCAAAACTATGTTTAATCGGCGTAAAACGGCTGTGAGACACAGTGCCATAATAAATACTGCTATTAAGCTCTCCCATATTGAGCTCTGGCATATTAAGAAGTGTCATAGGCTGACCCCAAAATGTGCGCACACATCAAGTGCACTGCGTACACCATCTTCATGGAAACCGTTGTGCCAATAGGCGCCTGCAAAATGAGTATGGTTTTGACCAGAAATCTCTTCACGACGACTTTGGGCTTTAAGGCTAGCCTCGTTAAATACAGGATGAGCATAGTTAAAACGGCGCAGCACTTTGGACGTATCAATCAATTCTGACTGATTTAAAGTGACGCAAAAAGTCGGCGCATTGGCAGGTAACTGCTGCAGAATATTCATGTTGTAAGTCACTGAAGCTGGACGCTTTGCATTGCCGTCTAAACGATAATTCCAACTTGCCCACGCGGCTTTGCGCTTTGGCAAAATGGTAGTATCCATGTGCAATACAACATCATTATCTTGGTAACTTAAATCACCCAGAATGGCCTGTTCCGCGGCTGTCGGATCCTTTAACATCCGCAGCGCTTGGTCGCTATGACAGGCAAGGATCACCTCATCAAACTCCAACCACTGCCCGTTAACCTGTAATTTAACGCCATTGCCATTGCGTTCTATAGCCGTGACCGGAGAATTGAGGCGGATATTGTCTTTAAAGGGGGCAATTAAATCCGGAATATAACTACGAGAGCCACCTTTTAGCACATACCATTGCGGCCTATCACTGACATTTAATAATCCGTGATGTTCAAAAAAACGGATGAAAAACTTTAATGAAAACGAGCGCATATCTTCGATACTGGAAGACCAAATCGCCGCGCCCATCGGCAAAATATAATGCTCAGCAAAAAAGGACGAAAAGTTCTCACTATCTAAGTAATCACCTAAGTTGCCATCAGGATAAATATCTTGTTGATATATAGCTTTACAGCTTTTGTTAAAACGTAGAATTTCCCTTAAAAAAGCCCAAAAACGCGGATTGAGTAGATTACGCTTTTGGGCAAACAAACTGCCTAAATTGTTGCCATTATACTCAAGCCCAGTGAGCGCATTATGTACGCTAAAACTCATCTCTGTTGGTAATATAGTGACCTTAAGACGCTTTAATAAACGCTCAAACATTGGGTAAGTTCTGTCGTTAAACACGATAAAACCCGTGTCTATGGCATAGGTTTGGCCTTGATGCTCTATATCAACGGTTGCAGTATGCCCACCAATATAATCATTGGCCTCAAATACGGTCACTTGATGCGATTCGCTGAGTAAATGGCCACAGGTTAATCCAGAAATACCGGTGCCGACGATAGCGATATTTTTCATCAGTTCTTGTCCTTAAGCGACTTGGATTGGGTGTCGTTTGCCATCATTTTTTGCCACACAAAGGCAGGCAAAAACGACATCAATTTTAATAAATAGGTAAAGCGGCGCGGAAAATGGATCTCGCGTTTATTGTGTTCGAGTCCGTTACGGATGGCTTTTGAAGCGGCTTGTACACTCACTTGCATCGGCATAGAAAAATCGTTTTGAGCCGTCAGCGGCGTCGCCACAAAACCAGGACAAATTAGACTGACACCAATATCACTCTTAACAAGATCAAGCGCCAAACTTGATGCTAAATACTGCACGCCAGCTTTTGAGGCGCCATAGGCTTCAGCACGTGGAAAGGGCAAATAAATAGCGCTAGAGCTCATCAATCCAATGCGCGAGCCCCTTGGCATTAATGGTAAAAATGCCCCAAGGCAATATCCCATTGCAATTAAATTGGTATGAACAACACGCTCAAATAACGCATCATCAAAGGCTTTAGCATCATCGATGTATTCACAACTGCCGGCATTTAAAATAACTAAATCAAGCTGACGGTCGGTTTGTGTTAATAACTCTGCTAAATCTTGGCCAGCCTGCTGCACTTGGCTGCGCTGGGTAATATCAAAGTTTAGCAGTGTGACAATTCCAAGATCTTTAAGTGCTAACGCTTCAAGTTTTTGCAGGGAGCGGCCACAGGCAATCACATGCCACCCCAGTGCTAAATAATCCTTTGCCAGTTGCAGCCCAATACCCGAGCTAGCACCTGTAATAAGCACAGTTTTGAGTGTCATCGCGTTAATGGCGTTTATCACTTTGCCGCCCTCATTTTAAGCAACCGAATAAGGCCGCCAATAAAAGGCACCTGCTCATATAACATTTGTCCAAGGTCAAAATAATCCCTATGGAAATAGATCTTGTCGTTAAATTTGAGCTGACTCATACCGTCAACACTAATTAACTGACCCTTATTTAGTTTAGGATGGCGGTACTGCATTTGCCAAAAGAGTGAAGCTTGGCTGTCACTCTGCTGCACTTCTTTGATTTCAAATTGAATGTGTTGGACATTCTCATATAACTTAGCGAAGTACTGGGTTAATGACTCAAGACCGCTGATTTGATGCATTGGATCAGTGAAGATAATGTCGTCGCCATACACTTGCCCCAGCAGATGCAGATTATTTTTATTTAACGCCTGATACAGTTCAATAAAATTATCCACGAGTGGATTAGGCTTAATCACGGCACTATTTATCATCTGGTTATTGCTCCAATCCTAATCTAAGTAATCGCGGCTTTTTTTAATACGCCCAACACGGTTAACGCCCTGACTCTTGCGGTGCTGTGGTCAACAATCGCACTCGGATAAGCCGTTTGAGTATTAAATAACGGCGCTTCAAACAAAGACGGTGTTTTGGCTGCACTGGGTTGATGTAATTGCTTAATTCCCCAAGATGCGAGCTCTGGTAAGTACTTACGGATGAAGCTGCCATCTGGATCAAACTTTTCGCTCTGGCTTATGGGATTAAAAATACGAAAATAAGGCTGGGCATCACACCCACAACCGGCAGACCATTGCCAACCGCCATTGTTAGCGGCTAAATCACCGTCAATCAGCTTTTGACGAAAATAACGCTCCCCCCAACGCCAATCAATCAACAAATGTTTCGTTAAAAAGCTGGCAACGACCATACGCAGGCGATTATGCATCCAACCGGTTTGATTAAGCTGTCGCATCGCGGCATCCACAATCGGGTAGCCCGTTCGCCCCTCACACCATGCAGTGAACTCATCGGGATTATTGCGCCACTGCACTTTATCCGCTTGACGATTAAAATTATGATTCTTAGATAAATCAGGAAATGCCACCAGCAAGTGACGATAAAACTCACGCCAAATAAGCTCATTTAACCAAGTTCGAGCTGGGCTAGTATCATCAACAATCACCTCTGGGAAGCGTTGTAGTAGCGCAGCCACGCATTGCCTTGAACTAAGCACCCCTATCGCCAAATAAGGTGATATTGAACTGGTACCATCGATGGCTGGGAAATCCCTATCTTGCTTATAATCCTGAACTTTCTGTTGAATAAATTCTGATAGTAAACGCTTAGCCTGCCCTTCTCCTGCGGCCCATAGTTCGCTTGATAGTTTAAGCGTATTGATAAAGGTCAGCTGCGGTGGCTGATTGATGACTGGCCCAAGCGGCGCAGGAACATCAAGAGGCAAAATGGCTTTACGGGCGGCGATGTCTCGCCACTTACGACTAAAAGGCGTGAAAACCTTATACATGCCACCGGATAAATTAAGTACGCTACCCGAAGCCAGTAAACAATGCTCGTCAGTTAATACCAAAGGTATGCCTGATTCAATACAGGCTTGGTCGCGTAGTTGTTCGTTAATTTCAGGCTCTTTGCCTGCAAATACTCGAGTAACACTGTGTTGCTGGCAATAATCAAGCATAAAACTTGGCACATCGGCAAAGGTATCGAGCTGAATAAGTTCAAATGCAACACCTAAACTCGCTAACCCTTGGGCAAGCAAATTAATATGCCGCTCAATAAAATCTAGCTGAATGGGTGCAACATCATGGTGTTGCCACTGGGTTGGCGTAGCGATGTAAATCGCTTTCAATACAGCCCCATTCACCCTCGCCCAATCACAAGCGGCGGTTAACGCCTGATTATCAGCAAGACGTAAATCCTGGCGAAACCACATCAACGCATTTTGATGCTGCAAAGCCATTGAATGATGTTTAGCTGATGTCATGATTTTTCCTAATCTTGTGATGTTCGCGGTGACTTACTGCGGCGATTTTTTCAGTGTGTTTGATACTTTTGCGAGCCTTGCTCGTCGAGCGAGCCGACACTTGCCCAATTAAGTCTGCAATTGAAGGTGTATAAAAAGCAGATAATGACGTTAAAGTCGGGGTAAATGGGCCAACAAACCGACATGGAAACGTCATTTGCGCTAACACGGCCTGCATTTCTGCTTGTTCAGTGCCCGAGTGATTCGGTTCGGGCAGCAGTAAAAGCGCATCAAGATTAAGCCGACTACTCAACAGTGACACACTCGCAATGGTTTGGTTACCAAGGTCGATAACCGATGCTCGCAGCGCCGCAAGTTCTAATAACAACAACAGTGAAAAAAGTGTTTTCGTGCGTGTAGAATTCGGCGGTGTCAGTGCACCATGGGTTAAATTAATCACAGCGATTCGCGCTGACACCGTTTGACCAGCAAAGGCTGCGCGACCACCGATACGGCTTAGCAGCTCACTCTTTAACCAAGCAATAATTAAGTCAGCGTCGAGTCGATCGACAACTAAATCATCTAACTGATTCAGCCAAGGTTGCAGTAACTTCTCTTTCACAAGTACAAATGGATACAGGCCAACAGCATCATCTAGAATCTGCTGTAACTTATGCTGATTAAAGTCGAATAATGCTGTTGTCAAAGCGGTGATTTGCTCGCCCCAGCTATCAGCAGCTTGGCTTTGAAGCATTTCATTTGATGATTTAGCTGAACGATTCAGCAAAGGTTTAACCTTACTGATCGCGACGCCTTTAGCTAGCCATGTATTGATCTCATGAATTTCTTCAATATTATCGCTGGTATACAATCTGTGGCCCTTGGGCGTGCGCGCAGGGATCACTAAGCCAAAACGGCGCTGCCATGCCCTTAAGGTGACAGCGTTAACCCCAGTTAGCGCCGACACCTCACCTATGGGCAATAATGCATCGCCGTTAGATTCAATGTCGGTAGCGGATGCTATCATCTGTTTCATATTTCAATATCACCCACTCGAACAAAGCAAAAAAGACTGCCTAACAAAGCTTGGCTAGTAGGCATAACGCAGCTTTAATGCCTCAGGATGGGGGTGCAAATACACTTGTTCTTCAATGTAAGGCGTTGGAAATTCGCGCAAATAATGGTTAATAAGTGTAATAGGCACTAATAACGGTAATAAACCTTCGTGATATTTCATTATGGCTTCAGACAGTTCATTTTTTTGCTCTTTACTCAGATGCTTTTTAAAGTAACCCTGAATATGTTGCAGTGTACTGGTGTGATTTTTACGGGTTGCGTTGATTTTCAAGGCGGTCATAAAGCCTTCGAAATAACGGGTTGCGCTTTGTTCTAGATCGTCGATATGCGCCACTATTGGCCCAAGATCGCGATACCATGTAGGGCTATGAGCCATCAGCAGATATTTATAACGGGAGTGAAATTTAACCAATTTATGCTTAGTTAAGCCTTCATGCTTCATTAGCTGCCAATCGTGGTAGGCGTAAACCCGAGTGAAAAAGTTTTCCCGCAGTACTAGGTCATGTAAACGCCCTTCTTCTTCCACCGGCAATAGCGGATAACGTTCCATAAGCTTACGGGCAAATACACCGATACCAGATTTAGAACCATTATTGGTACCAATTTTGTACTCTGTAACGCGTTCCATTCCACAGGTAGGCGACTTAGCGCAAAGTAAATATCCACCGAGAAAGTCCAATTCTTGCACCTTACTCTCACTGTACGCGTTGAGTTTGTCAGTGACATCTAAGCTGCCATCACCGCTTTGCACTAATACGGTTTCACCATCACGGACTAAGCGAATGCTTTTACGCGGCGCCCCGAGGCCAATCGCCATTTCAGGACAGACGGGAACATAATCGAAAAATTGCTTAATCTCTTGATTACAATAGGTCGAATTTTTATGTCCACCATCAAAACGAACCTTCTCGCCTAAAAGGCAAGCACTGATCCCAATCTGAATTCGCTGCGGGTTAAACTTGTACATAAGTAAGCTCCTTGTATAACTATAACTTTCATTACGGCTCATACTTGTACAAGGATCAAGTTTTTGTATAGATATTTTTAAATATTGTTGGATTATCTCCTGTAAAGCGCAAAACATTGCAGTATCGGTGTGCTTTACAGTAAAGAATGGAGTTACAAGATGACTAACCTACACTCAGGATAAGCATATAAACGAGGGGATAAGAGATGAGCCTACCAAGACGAATAGAATAACGAACATTATCAAGCCTAAATTATTTTATTACGCTTGATAATGAGCCGAGCATAGGTTTACATCAGCCAGTTACAACCCCATGCATCATCCATGATATGCAAACAGCTTTACTAATTTAACGCGGTAGATGAGCATCTAATGCTTATTACAATTTCAGCTATCTACTGCCATTTTTGCCTAATGCACGCTTCTTGGCTCGCTGTTTTTGAGCCGCTTTACCGTTGCGTCTTGGCTCAGCTTCCATCTTATTAAAGTCAGGCTCAAAGCCGGGTAACCATTGTTGCGGTAAGCGTTTATCGAGTACCACTTCGACCTCTTCTAGTAACAGGGCGTCATCTTGACTAAAGAGCGTGATAGCCAGCCCTGCACTGCCCGCTCGGCCTGTGCGGCCAATTCGGTGAATATAATCCTGCGCAATAAACGGCAGCTCAAAGTTAATCACGTATTTGAGTTCAACAATATCTAAGCCACGGGCGGCGACATCTGTAGCCACCAGCACTTGAATTTTGCCTTGTTTAAACTCCTGCAATACTTTTTCGCGCGCACCTTGGGATAAATCTCCGTGAAAAGCCTGCGTGATAATATTGGCTTTATTAAGCTGCAAAGCGAGCTTATCGACGCCTTGTTTAGTTCGGCTAAAAATCAACACTTGTTGCCAATTTTTACTGCGCACTAAATGACTAACCAGTTCCGTTTTACGGTCGGCATCAACGGCGTAAACAACTTGCTCAATTTCAGTGGCGGTAGTGTTGCGCTTGGCAACTTCAATCAGCTTGGGATCGCGCAGTAGCGTTTTGCTTAAGCTAAAAATAGCGGCATCTAAAGTGGCAGAAAACAATAATGTTTGTCTGTCTCTGGGCACTTGCTTAAGCACTGCCGTAATTTCATCCATAAACCCCATATCGAGCATACGGTCTGCCTCATCAAACACTAGCATACTCAGTTGGTTAAGACTTAGTACACCTTGTCTGAGATGATCGAGTAAGCGGCCCGGTGTTGCCACCAATACATCAATACCAGCATTAAAAACGGCCACCTGCGCATCAATACTCACGCCGCCATAGGCGATACCGACACGAATATCGCTTCCTTTAGCATACTTAACAAAGCTCTGTTGTACCTGTACCGCCAACTCCCGCGTTGGCACTAACACTAACGCGCGTATCGGCCTAACTGTGGCTAAATCTGGCGAGGGACAAAGTGTTAATAAATGATGCAAGATGGGCAATGCAAATGCGGCTGTTTTACCGGTACCCGTTTGCGCGCCAGCCATAACATCGCGTTTCGCTAAAATGACGGGAATGGCTTCCAATTGGATAGGCGTTGGCGTTTCATAACCCAGATTGGCTAAGGTGCTCACTAACGTGGAGTTTAAGGATAAAACACTAAAAGACATAACAGAGCGCCGCAAAAAATAGTGTGCAGAATTTTAACAGACACAGACCTAAGCGACTAGCGGCATGACGCTAGTCTGTTATGCATTGGGTTTAAGCCCATTTCACGATAAAAATGCGTCGAGATCCTGCGGGAGTTGTGGACGACTAAAGAGATAACCTTGGGCTTGATCGCACTGATTTTGCAGTAGAAAATCGGCTTGCTCTTGGGTTTCAACGCCTTCGGCGATAATTTCGAGCTTCAGCGCATGCCCAAGCGCAATCACAGCTTTAGCGATAGCGGTATTATTGGTATCAAAGGGAATATCCCGCACGAAGGATTGGTCAATCTTAAGTTTGTGGATAGGTAACTTTTTCAAATAATTTAGTGACGAATAACCGGTACCAAAATCATCTACCGATAATTCGATACCGAGATCGCCAAGTCGCTTTAAATCACTAATGGCTACATCTGGGTTTTGCATCATTACACTTTCGGTCACTTCAAGTTCTAAGTGTTTGGCTGGTAAACCCGTTTCAGCTAGAACACGTTTTACATCATCAACAAACGAGCTGCGTTGCAACTGCTGTCCGGCGACGTTCACCGCAATACGGCCAAAGTGTTTGCCGTCGCTAAGCCAGCGCACTCCCTGACGACAGGCGGTTTCTAACACCCATAAGCCTATTTCATGAATAAGACCAATTTTTTCAGCCACAGGAATAAATACCGACGGTGAAATTAAACCAAGCAAGGGATCATGCCAACGCAATAATGCTTCAAAGCCTAAGGTTTTGCGGGTCACTAAATCTAATTTGGGCTGATACATCAGATACAAAGCATTTTGTTCAATTGCGCCATAGAGGGCGCTTTGCAGCTTAAGGTGTTCCAATGACAGTTGAGTTAAAGACTCGGTATAAAAAGCATAATTATTACGGCCATCATTTTTGGCGCGATACATAGCCGCATCGGCGTTACGCAGTAAAGTGGCGGCATCTTGTCCATCGCTCGGGTACAAAGAAACTCCCATGCTCGCGGTTAAACGTAAGTGATCGCCCGTGCTCACAATAAAAGGCTGTTCAAAGACTTGCCGCAATTGATTAATGGCAACCGTAGCATCATCACTACTATCAATCCCCGAAATTAACGCCACAAATTCATCACCGCCAATCCGCGATAACACATCTTGCCCGGCAACTTGACCGCGTAATCGTTTGGCAAGTTCAACCAACATTTCATCGCCTATGCTATGGCCAAAGCTGTCGTTGATATGCTTAAACAAATCGACATCTATCATCACAATGGCTAACTGTATGTTCAGCCGCTTAGCGTGTCGCACTTCTTGTTTGAGCTGCATCATAAACTTCATGCGATTGGGTAAGTGCGTTAGTGGGTCGAAATAGGCTAAGTGCGTGAGTTGCGCTTCATTCTCTTTCTGGGCTGAAATATCGGCAAACACGGCCACAAAATAGCGAATATCCCCCACTTCATCATAGATAGTACTGATAGTGATATTTTGCGGGAAAATAGTACCGTTTTTACGTCGATTCCAAACCTCACCATTCCACTTGCCGTCAGCCAACAATGTGCTCCACAGTGTATCGAAGAATGCTTTATCGTGCCGACCCGAGCTAAAAATCCGTGGATTTTGACCGAGTAACTCTTCCCTCGTATAGCCTGTTATCTCAAAAAACGCGCCATTAACATCAGTAATATTACCGTGTCTATCTGTTACTACAACGCCTTCAAAGGAGTGTTTAAATACATTGGTCGCCAGCGTCAGTTTATCTTCAACGGCTTTGTGCTTTGAAATATTGCGCGTCATCCCGATAACCCCTGCGAACTCACCGGCAGCATTAAACGCAGGCAGTTTTAGGGTTTCTAACCAAAGATGGGGTTTAGGCTCTGCGCCAGCTAAGCACTCAGCGACAATAATAGGCGTACCCGATTCAATCGCAAATCGGTCACCTTCTAGGTAGCTATCTGCTGTATCGGCACCAAAAAGTTCTACATCGGAATGCCCAATGATCTCATTGCGTTGCTTTGCCCATGCTTGTTCGACGCTACGATTACACAAAGTGTATATACCATAGGTATTTTTCATCCAGATATGTTCGTCAAAACTATCAATGAATGATTGTAAATCAATCACATCAATATTATTGGGCGTGCCACGATTGAGCGATTCTGTGGCGTTATGCTGGCGTAATATGTCAGCTAACTGCCGTTGAATACTGTCGCTGACAAGCTTAGTAAGCTGCAATGTTTTAGCATCAACACCCTGTGGCTCATTATGGTAAAAACATAAGAAGCCAAAATTGGCCCCTGATGGCCAAGCAAGTGGGATAAAAATGACACTACCGATAACAATACTGGTGCACCAAGCTGGGTAAAACTGAGTATCCGTAATCAACTCGGCCTCACCCACTAACGCTGATAATTGCGAGGGGGATAAAAATGTGCAGTGCTGATTAACCTCTAGCGGCGACGATTGCAAAATGGGTTCGCTCAAGCTAACTCGCTTATCCTGAATGGTGTTTTGAGCGGCGTAATCTTTAATGTAACGGTCAGTGGTAAATGCAGATGAGGTAGTCGTCGGGTTGGGGTTAGCAATATTTCTGCCACTCAACTGGGTTAGTATTGCCTGTATTTCGTTTTCAACAACGGCGTCTGAACATAACAAACTACTCAGCTCACCCACTGGATTCCATGCTAATAGCGTGGCTTTACAGTTTGATATGCCAGCGATTAAATTTAAGTCAGCTAACCAGAGGTCAAGTTGTTGCTGCGAAATGGGCACATTCATCATCTTATCTAACACCTAGTTACTACTTAATGCACTTGCGGTTAGAACGCTACAGAGCCAAACGTATACTCGATAGAATTCTACAGATAAGCGTTAATCAAACAAAAAACATTCTGTATCTCAATTCAATACACATCAATTAATGCCAATTTCAGCTCCTACACAACGGTATCATATCGGCCTTTACCTACTTTAGAGGTCAAACCATTCACTGTCGTGATACTTGTCTAACGAGCCACACCAATCAAGTTCAATTCAATCAATATTCCCCTAATAACTTTAGCACAAAAAATGAACACACTATTTCAACAAGTTAAATGGCTAACAATGACTTATCCGTTAATGTACTAAGTATAGATACAGTGCCATGCGGTCCTTTTCACGCGAGTGCTCCTTGCCCTACCAACATAAATAGTCAATTACGAATTTATGTTTGACAAAAATGCTATCTTATTGTCTACAATGGAAATAATAAGGCTAAAAATAAGGATACTTATGCCCACTGATGTCGTATCAAGCCAAGCCATGCCACTAAACAGTAAACAACTGTATCGCATTTGCGAACTCGAACAATTAAGCAAAGATTGTCAGTCTACGGCCGAACTCACTCCACTTGACGATATTGTGGGCCAAGAGCGCGCCCAGCAAGCGGTAGAGTTTGCGATGGGGATTAAAGAAAAGGGCTATAACATTTATGCCATAGGTCAAAACGGTTTAGGTAAACGCACTATGATGCTACGTTACTTAAGCCGCCACGAACCCAGCGATCATACTTTGTACGATTGGTGTTATGTGGTCAATTTTGATGATACTCGTAGTCCAAAAGTGCTAAAACTCAATGCTGGCACTGGGCTTGAATTTAAAAAATCCGTCGAAAAATTAATGCTAAAACTGGTTAAAGCTATGCCTTTAGCCTTTGATAACGAAATATATTATGCCCGCACTGAAAAACTCAAAAACCAATTGGCACACAAACAAGAAGTGGCACTCTCAGAACTAACCGAAGAAGCGAAACAAAAAGGCATAAGCCTCAGTTTAACCCTGCAGGGCGACTACCAAATGGTGGCGCTAAATGGTGAAGAACCCCACGACGAAAGCTCATTTGAAGCACTGACAGAAGCTGAACGTAACCAATTTGAAAGTAATATCAATGGCCTTGAAGTTAAGCTGCGCGGCATTATTCGCCAGATAACTGAATGGGAAGAAGAGTTCAGCGATAAACAGCAAGAGCATGACGAGCAAGTTGCCAAAGAAGTGTTAATTCATTTTATTAAGCCACTCAAAGATAAGTTTAAACATCAGCCTGAGGCGCGCACTTTCTTAACGGGTATGCAGGCAGATATCTTAGATAATCTGGACATTTTTTTAGAAGAAAGCGAAGAACAACTGGGCTTAGCTTACGCATCACTTGAAAAGAAAATGCCCCGCCGCTACCAAGTTAACGTTTTGGTCGGCCAAGGCACTCAAAAATTCCCCATAGTCGTTGAAGAAAGCCCGAGCTATCACAGCCTATTTGGCTATGTGGAGAACGCCACATTTAGAGGCACAGTGTTCACCGACTTTTCGCTTATTCGCTCAGGTAGCCTGCACAAAGCTAACGGCGGTGTACTGTTGATGGACGCCGTAAAAGTATTAGAGCGCCCTTATGTGTGGGACGGACTCAAGCGTGCCCTGCGTTCACGCAAACTGGATTTAAGCTCACTCGAACGGGAAGTTTCGCTGTCCGGTACGATTTCACTGGCACCAGAACCTATCCCCTTAGATGTGAAAATTATTCTGTTTGGCGATCATGAAACCTATCAGCTGTTACAGCATTATGATCCTGACTTTAGTGAGTTATTTCGTGTTACCGCCGATTTTGAAGATGTGATGGACAGAACTCCAACCTCTGAGGCGCATTATGCTCGTTTTATTTCTAGCATAGTACACGACAACAATATGTTGCACTGCGATCGTGCCGCCATAGCGCGCATCATTGAATACAGCTCACGGGAAGCTGAGGATCAGCAAAAGCTGTCGCTGCATTCAGCTAATGTAGCTAACCTGCTGCGAGAATCTAACTACTGTGCAAAATCGGCTGGCAGTGAACAAATTTTAGTACCACACGTTGAGCAAGCGCTGCGTAATCAAGAGCAACGAGTCTCGCGCCTACACGACAACATAATGCAAAGCTTTAGTAACGGCACAACCTTGATCAGCACTCAAGGTAAAGTGGTCGGGCAAATCAATGCTTTATCTGTGATATCGACCTCAGATCACCAGTTTGGTATGCCTAATCGCATCACAGCAACCACGGCCTTTGGTAAGGGTGAAGTGATGGATATCGAGCACAGAGTCAAACTTGGAGGGCAAATTCATTCTAAGGGCGTACTGATCTTAACAGCTTACTTGGCCTCGGTTTTAGGCAAAACGGCGCATATCCCGCTCACCACTTACCTCACCTTTGAGCAATCTTACAGTGGTGTGGACGGTGACAGCGCCTCAATGGCCGAATGTTGCGCGATTATCTCGGCTATTAGCGAGCAAGCAATTAGGCAAGATATTGCCATCACAGGTTCGATGAACCAGTTTGGTGAGGCTCAACCCATTGGCGGTGTGAATGAAAAAATTGAAGGTTTCTTCGATGTCTGCAAAATAAAAGGCCGTACACCGGAGCAAGGGGTGATTATTCCAGCCTCGAACATGGCCAACCTTATGCTGCGCAAAGACATTGTCGATGCAGTGGCACAGGGGGAATTCCATATTTGGGCTATTACCCATGTGACTCAAGCAATGGAATTACTGCTCGGTAAAACCGCAGGAAGTTTGCAGCAAACGGCCGCACCTAGCCAAGGGCAATATTCTCCCGAGAGCATTTTCGGCATCGCTCAGCAAAAACTCACCGCACTCAGATCCTTAGTTAAGACGGATTAAATAAAAGGCACGAGATAAACAAAAAGGGTTAGCAAATGCGAACCCTTTCTTTATTAAGTTATTCAGCTATCAAGCAAAATTACACTAAGCTTGCTAGCATTTCGTCACTGTAAGGCACAAGTTCAACGCCATCACGTACGCGAGCAACATAGTCAGGATTAGCAATGAATGGACGGCCAATAGCAATCAAATCAAACTTGTTCGCCGCAATCGCTTCACTGGCAGTTTCAGCGCTGTAACTTCCCACTCCCACTAAGGTTTTGCCATAGTGTGCGCGTACATAGCTTGAAGCGTTGCCGCCTAGATAGTCGAATTCCATACTGTCATCGAAAATCCCAATATGCACAAAGGCGATATCGCGTGACTCTAGTTCCGGCAAGAAGTAATCGAACACTTCGCGGTCACGGCTATCCGCCGCCATATTGAAATAAGCCCCAGGTGAAATCCGCAGACCAGTTCTGTCTTTGCCGATACGAGCCACAACAGCATCGACAACCTCAAGCGCAAAACGGGACATATTGGCAGGTGTTCCACCGTATTCATCGGTGCGGCGATTGCTGTCATGGTGTAAGAAAGTATCAATTAAATAACCATTTGCACCGTGGATTTCAACGCCATCAAAACCAGCTTCAATGGCATTTTCCGCCGCTTTGGCGTAATCACGCACTAGGCCTTGAATATCCTCGAGTGTGGCTGGTTTTGGCGTGACATAAGTTAGCTCACGCATTCTTGGCACGCTGCCTTCAATCTTCTGTGCTGATGCAGCAAGCACATCGCCACCACCGAAAAAGTGTGGATGTGCAACACGGCCCGTATGCCATAACTGCACAAAAATCTTACCGCCATTGGCATGTACTGCATCGGTCACTTTACGCCAGCCAGCAATTTGCGCTTGAGTAAAAATACCAGGGGTATTTGGGTAACCTTGGCCATCAGGACGAATAATCGTCGCCTCTGTGATAATCAAACCTGCTTCGGCGCGGCGTTCATAATAAGCAACCATATCGTCGGTTGGCACCAACTTAGCATCCGCCATACAACGGGTTAATGGAGCCATGAGAATACGATTTTTTAAGCTAATAGTGTCGTTAAGCGAGTAGGTTTCGAACAGATTAGCCAATAGATTTGGCGCAGTTTGTGTGGTCATTTTTCTGGTCCCATTCTTGAATATGCGTTCAAGATATTATTATTTGAACAATCATTCAAGTTTATTTTTGAATGTCCGTTCAAATTTAGGTAGAATTTCGCCTAAGTATTTCAACTAGGTGAATTAAATTCGATGCGTAATGCAGAGTTCGATCGAGAGCAGGTACTTCGCGGCGCTATGGCTGCCTTCATGCACAAGGGTTACACCAAAACGAGCATGCAAGATCTCACTCAAGCCACGGGGTTACATCCAGGGTCGATTTACTGTGCTTTCACCAATAAACGCGGATTATTAATCGCGGCCATTGAACAGTATCAACTAGATAGGAGCGAGCAATTTAACCGTTTGTTTGCCAATAGCGATAATGTGATCGCCAATTTTAAAACATACTTAGATTATCTGGTTATTGAGTGCTTAAGTTGCGATAGTGGCCAAGCCTGTCTATTGACTAAGGCGCTCAATGAAATTGCAGAACAAGATGTTGAAATCCAAAACATCATCAACCAGTATCTGCAAGCCATGCAGTTGGCGTTGATGCAACAATTCGCCGCAGCGAAACTGCAAGGTTTGTTGCAAGGTCATCGCAGCAGCGAGCAAAGAGCACAATATTTAATGATGGGAATTTATGGTTTAAGAACTTTCGCCCACACTCACCCTGAAGCGAAAACCTTACAACATCTTGCCGAACAATTACTGACTGACGTTTGCCAATAAGCCATTTCACGCTCAATTTTAAACGACGTAAAATGGCCTATACGAGCGGGATAAAACCGATATTTGGCCGCACTTAACGATACGATGTGTTCCGATAAACGCAGCTTTTTAGTTAGTTCTCTATTTTATTAATACTGCCCTTATACCCAGTTTTATCGACCGCCTTGAGCAAGATGTCTAGATTAAAATCCTCAGGCACAGTCACTATGGCTTGCTCGGTTTTTAGCGAAGCCTTAGCCTTAATCACACCATCGGTTTGTCGCAGGGCTTTATTGACGACAGTGACACATAGCGGGCAGGTCATGCCCTTAACATCTAAGGTGACTTGCCTATTTGCCGCCCAGCTCGATACTGAACAAAAAATCAAGGCAAGAAATAGTACTAACTTCATTCAAAAACCTCTAATAACCAAGGTAATACAAAGGGATATAACTGAAAAGCCAGCACTATAGGCACAGTTAACCAGTAGAGCCATACCATCTGAGCACGGCTTAACGTCGCGGTGCACAATGGTTTTTTCGCAAAATAGAGCCGCCAAAATCCCATTAAGATAAGCCCAGTGGACAATATCAACATAGGAACTTGCAGCCAGCTTAGTTGCTCTATCCCCGACAGGCTCGCGGCCGACACACCGAATACCAGATAAATAAGTGGCGCAATGCAGCACAAACTTGAAGCCACTGCAGCAATAACGGCAGCGGCCATAGTCGCAAAGAGTCCCTTAGCGTTGTTCGGTTGACTGGTAGTCATAGGCAAATACTTTAGGCTCATAATAATTCACAGGATCGCCATCAACTTCCGCGTAGGGATAACCAAAGTTATTCAATGGTGTTTGCTCAGCTTCAGGGAATAAATCAAAGTCTCGGCCATAATTAAAACCAACCCAGTTCATTTCCCAATTGCCAAAGAGGTAATCATTAACTGCCTGAACAGCAGGATCGCTATGCTCTTTTTTCTCGGTTAAACGCATTTTAGTCACATCAGCAGGATCGGCAGGCAACCAACCATAACCCGCTAAATAAAACATAGCGCGGCAGTGCTGACCAGCACTAACATCGGCAACGCCTTTGTCATCAGCACTACCAAACGCTTTCTTAGAATATTGACCCATCTTGATCGCCTGACCTAAGCGAATACCAAACATTTCGCGGGCAGGAATACCCACGGCGCGCATTAGCGCTACAAATACGGAGTTAATATCGGTACATTTACCGCCCAATATGCCACTGGTTAAAATACTAGCCACATCACCCGAACCACAGCCAATCACACTATTATCGCGGAACATATTGGCGCTCACCCAAAGATAAATCAGCCGCGCTTGTTTTAATGGTTCTGTTTCGCTACCCACGATTTTATCTGCGGTTAGCTTCACAATACCGTTAATTGGCATATGTTTAGTGGGTAATAAATAGTGCTCAACATCTGCAGGATAACTAATTTCTGTTGGCGTACGGTAATGGGCCAAGGCGCCGCTTTTCAAGGGTTCCCAATCTAACGTTTCAATATCGAGCTCAACCGTCATGGTCATGCTCGATTTAGCATCTGGCCAAGTTGCAAACAAGGTTTTAGCACCGTAACGGTTATTTGAAGTTATGTAGGCATCTTTAAAACTGCCAGTAAAATTCAGCTTACGCACCCATTGGAATTGCGTGTCTTCTGGTAGCGGGATCCACAACTTAACCACGCCTTCAGAGCCTTCTGGGGCAACAAGTTGGTAAGTATTGATTAGAGTAAAATGGCGGCGTCCATCCGCTGAACTATGCTCAACACTCGATTGAGAAGACGAAGCCAATACCGGCGTGATAAACCCCGCGGTCGACAAAATAGCCGCACTTTTTAGAAAATTGCGTCTTTGCATGATGACATTCCTTAACATTATTGAGCACGAGAAAAAAGATATGACTAGAGTGACTATGCGCCATTATAAGGGCTCTCACTGTCAGCACAATAACGCCGTTATCTCAGTCGTAAAAAACACGCTAAAGAGCACATTAAGCCGACAACTTCTCATAAAAAACAGACAAAATAGCCCACAAGAGTGTTAAATCTCACATAAAAAAACAGGTGTTGATCAATTCAACACCTGTTTTTTATAGTTAAATTTAACTTCGACTTGAGGTTAGTTAGCTAACCTCAAGCGCTTTAATGTTAACTAAACGCCAAGAACGGGGATATACACAGTAATAAACCGGTAATGATAATAATGTATAAAGACGCGCCCTTGTACTTATGCAGCGCTGGCACTTGATATACTAAATAAGCAGGGATAAGGCATCCAACCAAACCAAAAATAGGACTACAAATTGAGGTAAAACTTAACACTGGGGCATTTAATACAATCGCACCCCAAGACAGTAAAATGGTGAAAATCATGATGCCGTAACCAACCAGCTTTTTGTTGATACGATCTTCAGGCATATAGCGGCGTAGCATGTTCATAGTCAAACCTTGGCAAGCTTCCCTAAAACCTAAATACACCCCAAAGTAAGCCGTCATTACTGCAAAAATATTTAAGGTCAGGCTGAGTAGTTTAAGCGTTTGTCCCTGCATACCTTGGGCGACCATAGCTAAGGCCGAGATATTTTCTTCTGATGCACGCACCGCTTGATCATGTCCCATCGCTAGCGTGAATGACACTGCATAAAAGAACACCACAACAAACAAGATACCAAAGGCAATGTTCATCGCCCGCATGGCTTTAAAACGGGCAACAGCTAAAGATTTTTCCCGCGAGCGGTATGAAATCACCATTGGACTCAAGCTTTGAATGAAGAGAATCGATGTTAGCGTGAAAGGCAACATAACGATGGCATCTTTTAACCAATCCCCTGTTGCTGGAATCGCGCCAATATTATTGATATCCCACTTATCCACCATTAATAACCCTAATACAGCGACCACGCCCAACTTAGTCAGCACCATAAAAGTAGATATTTTGAATAATAGATTTTCACCACGTGATGCTAAAGCGACTAAACCACAAATCAGCAATAAACCGTAGAAGGGATTATTCGACAGTAATTCCTTTGTCACGCCAAAGCTTTGCAAGAATGAGGCGCTATCGTTAGTAATGGCTGTTGAATAAACAAACACCCAAATAACCAACATAGTGAAGTACAAGCCACCCAATAACATGCCCCAGTTTTTACCTAAGTAACCCGAAATCACACTCGGGTAATCTTTACATTCTGGTGATTCTGCTAAGGTGTTGATAAACAAACGCTGAAACATATACATAGCAGGGTAGCCAATTACGCCTGACAGTAAAAACACCCACAGGCCCATTAAACCGACCTGTACGGGCAAAAATACGATCCCCGCGCCAATTGCCATGCCGATACTCATAATAATCCAGCCCCAATCCGTACTATCGAAGCGGGTATCTATTTTCCATTGGGCAGCATTAGCCGCCGTCATTGTTGCATCCATCATTTCACCTTTACCTTGTTGCTATTATTTTTTGCAAATATATTTGAATGAAATAAACTCAGCAACTAATACGTTCAACTTTTATTGAACAAAGCGCTAACGCTCACAACTTGGCTAAAATTGGGATTAATAACGCACAAATTGCAGATGCAAATCAAATCCATTAAAAAATAATTGCAACAAAGCCTAAAAATACAAATAATGTTGCACATCAGCCGACCGCGGTATTCAATTTTATTTGCAAGCTGGAGAAACAATGAAAACGATTATTAACGCAGAACATGCTCCCGCAGCCATTGGCCCATACTCCCATGGCACAACTTATGGCAATCTGATTTTCACCTCAGGCCAGCTCCCTGTATGTAAGAAGAAGGGCAGCGTCGTTAACGGTGGGATCACAGAGCAATCGATTCAGTCGTTAGAAAACCTTAAATACGTGCTCGAAGCTGGTGGCGGCAGTTTAGAAACTGTCCTAAAAACCACTTGCTATCTTGCCGAAATCAGTGACTTTGCCGCGTTTAACGACGTGTATAAAAGCTATTTTAAAACCGACTGCCCAGCACGTAGCTGTTTTGCGGTAAAGGACCTTCCACTGGGCGTTAAAGTAGAAGTCGAAGCGATAGCACACGTTAAAATGTAAGTATTAATATAAGGTTATAAAGCTCATGAAACCCCAATGGCAACAATATATTCAAATTATCAAACAAGTTGTTAAGCCCGCATTGGGCTGCACAGAGCCTATCGCTGCCGCTTACGCCGCCGCTGTGGCCCGCGCTTTACTCGGCGTTGAACCCGATTCAATTGCAGTACAAGTGTCTGACAATCTTTATAAAAATTCTATGGGTGTATTTGTACCTGGCACAGGCAAAATTGGTCTTGCAATTGCCGCCGCTGCGGGTGCCATTGCGGGTAACCCTGATGCCGGTCTAGAAGTGTTGGCGGTGATAACACCTGAACAAGTTGCAAAGGCACAAGCACTGATCGATACGGGTAAAGTGACCGTTGAACGTACACCAACGGCAGAGTTTATTTATTGCTGCGTGATTGCTAAAAAGGGCAGTCGTGAAGCCCTAGTTAAAATTTGTGGCGGCCATACATTGATTGCCGAAAAACGCCTTAATGGCGAGTCGGTCTTCATTGTTGATAGTACAAAATCGACAGCCACGGGCTCAATTTGTGAAGGCGTGGATATTACTATCGAATCCATTTATCACTTTGCGGATGAAGTCCCCTTCGAGGAGATCAAATTTATCCTTGAGGCTTCTGAATTAAACGGCAAATTATCCGATGAAGGCATGGCTAATCCCTATGGTCTGGAAGTCGGCCGTACCATGAAAAGCGGTATCGCCGCAGGCATTATTGGTGAAGACTTACTCAATAAAATCGTTATGTTAACTGCGGCGGCGTCTGATGCACGCATGGGAGGTGCTAACTTACCCGCCATGAGTAATTTTGGCAGTGGTAACCAAGGCATTGCCGCAACCATTCCAGTGGTATTAACGGCGCAATGCTATAACGCTTCGGAAGAAAAACTCGCCCGAGCTTTGATTATGAGCCACCTTGGGGCAATTTATATCAAATCCCATTACCCACCATTATCGGCATTTTGTGGTAATACAGTCACCAGCGCCGCAGCCTCTATGGCGATGGTATATCTAGCCGGTGGCTCATTCGAGCAATCTTGTTTCGCAATTCAAAATGTTATTAGCGATAGCTCTGGCATGGTGTGTGATGGAGCAAAAGCCTCCTGCGCCATGAAGGTCAGCACTTCATCTAGTGCGGCCGTGCGCTCATTTTTAATGGCACTCAGTAGTCACAATGTCTCCGGCCAAGGTATTATCGCTACCGATGTAGAGAAAACCATTAAAAATATTGGTAAAATGATCCTCAATGGCATGTCATCCACAGATGTTACTATTATCGATATTATGTCGGCATAGTAATTTTGACTCGCTGCTCATTAGCGGGTTAACAACCCAAGGTTGAAACTTTGAAACTGCAAGATTTAACGCAAAGTGATCTGGATATTCTTAAATCCATCGAAAATATCGTCGATGGTATCGCAGCCATGTATGGCCAACACACTGAAGTGGTATTGCACAGCTTAGATGCTAAACATCCGTCGGTAGTTAAAATAGCCAATGGCCATGTGACAGGCAGAGAAGTGGGCGCACCAATCACTAACCTTGCCTTGCTTAAGCTCAAAACGGGTCAAGATATTTCTAATTCTTATCTCACTAAATGCACTAATGGAAAAACGCTAAGATCGATTACTACGGTGATCCGTAACCGTAAAAATCAACCAATAGCCTTACTGTGTATTAATAGCGATATGGATGCGCCGCTGCAATCAGTGCTACGCACTATGATGCCAGATAATTTACTAAATATTGAAGTCACCAGTTCACCCGAAACGTTTGCCCGTAATATTGATGAAGCATTGCACAGCACCATTGACAGTATCAATCATGAAGTGCGCTCCAATCCTTCGATTTCGACCTCACAAAAGAGCCGCGAAATCGTCAATCAACTACATGAGTTAGGTATTTTTGAACTCAAAGACAGCGCCCAAGTCGCGGCGACTCGATTAGGGATTTCAGTGCATTCAATTTACCGTTATCTACGGGAAATTAAAGCTAATCAGGCATAACCTCGATAACAATAAAAAAGCAGCGATTTATCGCTGCTTTTTTATTTGATAACTTAATCACCTCAAAATGAGTAAGGTTCAGCTCCTCTTACCCACTTTCTCTAACCCCCAAACCAGTGCTATTGCCGCCAACATACACACGATGGCAAAAGCGAGTTGTGAAGGTTGGCCTGTAATGTGTTCAAAATTAAGTGGCGAAATATTTTGCTCTAATAAAGGTACTTGTTCGCCATGTGAATTTGTCCGCCAGGTTAAGGTTTCTTTCCACGGCCAAATTTTACCTAAGGTGCCTAACATCAAACCGGTTAAAAACACGATAGTCGCATCGTGATATTTTCGCAGTAGTGCCGACAATAAATGGCTAAAAGTCAATAACCCCATCACTGCGCCAACGGCGAAACAGGCCAAAATATCGAGCTGAAAATCTTTAGCCGCCGCGAGCACCACAGGATATAAGCCTAACAATAATAAGATAAAGCTGCCTGAGATCCCCGGTAATACCATAGCGCAAATGGCAATCGCGCCACCGAAGAAGATGTTGATATAACTGGCTTCTACCGCGACAGGATTTAGCACAGTAATCGCCCACGCCGCTAGCACACCTAAGGCAAATAAACCTAAACGTGCCACAGTGAAACCACTCACTTGCTTAAGCATATGCACGACAGAGATAAGAATAAGCCCAAAAAAGAACGACCAAATCGGGATGGGATGTACCGCCAACAACCAAGAAATCAGCTTCGCAAAGGTAAAAATACTGGTCAGGATCCCCGCCAGCAGACTCACTAAAAAGCCACCATTAATATGGGCAAATGCCCCTTTTATGCCCTGCGACTTGATTACGCCCCAAAGGGAAGGATTAATGCGTTTTACACTATCGAGCAAGGTATCGAGAATACCGGTAATAAACGCTATGGTGCCGCCCGAAACGCCAGGCACTACATCAGCAGCGCCCATGGCCATTCCCTTAAAATACGTCAGCAAATATTTCACTGTGAGTCCTTGTAGTTAAATCAAAATACCCTTGCCGCTACACGACAAATTGGCCGCAATTATACGGTGTTACACTTAAAACCGCGAAATGAAGTTTACTTAATTAAGTCGACTGGTATTTGTTGTTATCCTAATGTTACACTCATCCGACCAGAGCAGTCCAAGCTCAACTTGGAACAGGCTCAAGATAACCATATCCCTTTGCATCATTATTAAGGATGACCATGAGCCAGACAGACTCTTCTAGCACTGCAGAACAAAAACCAAATAAAGTGCTCGCGCTCTACCACAAAACTCGCCGTTATCCCTTCGGCCAAAAACTGTTTTCAATCATGGTGTCACGCATGGCGCCCTATTTTGGCACCATCAAACCACTGATCACTGAATTACGCCTTAATCATTGCGCCTGTTTAATTAAAAAACGCCATGCGGTACATAATCATATAAAAACTGTGCATGTGATTGCGATTTGTAACGGCCTAGAAATGGCCATGGGCGTGATGGCCGAAGCCTCAATTCCAAAGCATTTACGTTGGATCCCTAAGGGCATGAGTTTGGATTATACGGCTAAAGCCGGCAGCGATATTTTGTGTATCGCCGAAGTGACCCCAGAGCAATGGACTCCTGGCGATATGCTCGTCCCCGTTACCGCCTACGACACCCAAGGTGTGGTCGTAGTAAAAGGGCATATCAAGTTGTGGATATCTGAAAAGCCGCAAAAATAGTATGACCTCATAGCGAAACGGCCGGCTGCCGCATTCAATGGGCTAAAGTGACAGGCATTGGCCTAATACGATCTTACAATGACAACAGATACATAACTTTAGCGTTAACTATCCTAAATGGTGGAACGAAAGATATTGGCAAGTCGTTAATCGTGCAATTTTCCATTAGGTTTTACGCTGCCTATATTCCACTGTTTATATTCTACTATCTAGGTTTTCTATATTTCATTGAGGGCGAGTGCCTGCTAGGCTAGCCCCTTAAATCAGCTCAAAAAGTCAAACATGCCTACTAGCGAAAGGAACTCAGCTAACGTGCCAGTCAACCAACCTAATGATGTGTGGTCAACTCCGCCTTCGGGAGCCATATTGCCAGCCAACGCTAGCTTCATACCCATACAGCGTAATGCCAATATCGATGCGATTCGCGGTTTAGCGGTGTTGGGGATATTTTTCATGAATATCTATTTTATGGGGATAACTTTTTATGGCTATGCCCCCCATGAAATACAGCCGCTGTCGGATCACATTATCAAAGTGTTCAGTCACTTTTTTATTGAGGCACGCTTTATCAGTCTGTTTTCCATCTTGTTTGGCGTCGGGCTTTTTATTCAGTATCAGCACTTTAACACCCAAGGATTAAATGCGTATCCGCGGTTACGTACACGCTTAAAGTGGTTGATGGTATTGGGTTTAGTCCATGGGATTTTTATTTGGTCAGGCGATATTTTACTCACCTATGGGATCAGCGGATTTTTAGCTTTGTGTTACAAAGATTTAAGTGTTGATGCCCTTAAACGTAAGGCCAATATCTTCATTTTCAGCGCCTTAGTGATCATTACCCTGATCACGCTTAGCAGCGGTGATAAACCTTTTACCCGCGAGTCGAATCTATTTACGGAGCAATATAGCGCTTGGACATCAAGCTATGTAGACCAACTCGTGTTGCATTTGATGCAAGTTGGCTATATGGCACTGGTGACCCCTTTTACCTTAATGTGGTTTACCGCAGGCTTAATGTTGCTCGGCATGGCGCTTTATCAGCAAGGGACGTTTGAGCAGGGATTTAGCAAAGCTACGCTCATAAAATTGGTGATAGCCAGTGTAACGCTTTCACTAATAGCGACACTCTTAGACTTAACGCAACGCCCAATTTTAGTCGCTTTTTCAGATATTTTAATCATGCTAAGTGCTATTCCGACGGCGCTGATTTATATCCATATTACAGTCAAAATTTGTAAAAATAGCCCTAAAATACTCGCTCCATTACAAAATGTAGGCAAACTCGCGTTTAGCCTCTATATTCTGCAATCCATCGTTGGCGTGTTAGTGTTTAGACACCTCGCCCCCGAATTACTCTTACACTTAGATAGATGGCAATATATGCTCATGGCACTCATTTATTCAGTAGTGCAACTGCTACTAGCCAGCCTCTATTTATGCTATTTCAAGCAAGGGCCGCTAGAAAAGCTTTGGCGCCACCTCGCGTTTAAAAAATACGCAATATCATAAGTACAGAACCATATTTAGCACAACGATACGAGATTGATACCTGACCATGACGAATAGAAAAACAGCCAAAACGAGCAACAACGCCGCATCTCAAACAAAGCGTACTCAAAAGAGCCGACCACAAAGCAGTCGCACTCAAAAGTCCAACGCAGACGCTTCAAGTTCAAGCATCATGCCATTGTTGTTAGTGGTGATTTTTCTTGCTGGGTTAATTGGTGCAGCGCAGCAGCATATGTTGCCTATTGGCATTGTGGGTATTTACCTCACGCTTAGCTTACTCAGCTTTATCGCCTACGCCATCGATAAATCTGCCGCCAAGCGGGGTAAGTGGCGCACTAAAGAGAGCACCTTGCATCTACTTGCCCTTATGGGCGGCTGGCCTGGCGCCCTGTTTGCCCAAAACGTGTTAAGACACAAGTCAGTTAAGGCCTCATTTAGAAACGTTTTCTGGCTCACCGTTATCGCCAATTTAGCCGTACTAGCTTATGGTATCCAAACTGGCGCTATAGATATGTTTATTTAATAGCGATACCTGCGTTGATACGGGGCATATATAAGTTAGGTTTACACTGTGACTCAAACACCATAAAAAAGGGCAATCTAAGCTTGCCCTTTTTACTCACTTAACTGTGGAAGATAAGATTAACTTAGCCGCTTAGTTATCTTTAGAACCAGCTCAAGGCGATACTGATAATCACGCCAGTGATTATCAGCTGCATTAAACAGCTACATCAAATAAAAACCCATAATATCCCGGGCTTTTAAGCCCGCCATTGCCTGCACTGGCAATGCCCAAAAAAGGTTGAATAAGGTTAGTCTACGCATCGCACCAAGCAACGGCCATAACAACCCGAGCAGCATCGGCGCCTAAAGCTTGCGCATCGGGTAACATAATCGGTGCCTGCACAGCCAGCGTGCGCAGTGATAGCATCTGATGCTAAAAAACTGATAATATGGCAAAAATTAACTAAGGTGCTCTTTATATGAAAATGTTACTTGCCGTTGTGGTGATTGCTGGGGTGATTTTTTACTTCTTTACCTCGATGAACGGCCAAAAAGCCGCCCAAGAGAATATCCGTTTAGGCAATGAATTTTTAACGCAAAACAAAACCAAAGAAGGTGTCATCACCACAGCTTCGGGTTTGCAATATCAAGTGTTAACTAAGGGTGATGGCACAGTTCATCCTAAAGCCAGCGATACAGTGACAGTGCATTACCATGGCACTTTGATTGACGGTACTGTGTTTGATAGTTCGGTTGATCGCGGCGAGCCTATCGCATTTCCGCTTAATCGGGTGATTAAAGGCTGGACCGAGGGCGTACAACTTATGGTTGTTGGCGATAAAGTGCGTTTCTTTATCCCGAGTGAACTCGCCTACGGTAACAGCAGCGCGGGTAAGATTAGCGGTGGTTCAATGTTAATTTTTGATGTAGAACTGCTTAAGATTGATTAAATCAGTCTTCAATGAATCAGTCTTAACGCATTCGGCTGTATTCATAAAATAAGCCTAACGCTCAATAAAGAAAAAGCCCTGAACCTTCGCAGGGCTTTATTTTTTAAACAATAATATCAAAAATTTGGATGATTATTGACAGCTTGCTGCGCCAATATCAACCCATACCGCCGCAACGCCCGGTACATCACCTTTAGTCCAGTAACTCGCCTTCCATACACGACCATTATAGCTGGTGGTTTGACCACCGTTATACACCACACTCGCATCCCAACCGAGATCAACTTGGCTAAGCAACTGCCATTGATCAGCACTGCGAGATGGTGTATTGCCCTGCGTCCAGTACTTCGCTTTCCATACCAACTGACTGTGGCTCACAGTATCGCCCGTATTGTACACCCCACTGGTTTGCCAAGCAGGATAGTTACCGGTATTAGGATCGGTTGCATCACAACCACCACCGATTACTTTTGGCGTCACGGTCAGATTCGTCGATGCGATCGCATCTAAGGCACCATCGGAAACCAGTACGCTCAAACCATAGCGGGTCGCTTCGGTGACATTAGGCCCAGTGACAACTAACGTGGCACTATTTTGTCCGGTTGCCGACACGCCAGCAGGCACAGTCCAAGCATAGGTTAAGGCATCACCGTCGGCATCAGAGGCACTCGCTACTATGCTGACGGTTTTACCCGCTTCCACTGTTGCAGTGGCAGCCACACTCACCACGGGAGCTTGGTTCGGTGTATCCGCCTTATTAGTCACTGTCACTGAATCCGTGGCAGATAACCCTTCAGGATCTGTCACTTTAAGGCTAAAACCATAGGCAACATCAGTTTGCGTTGCAGCCAATTGAATCGCCGCATTCGCCATATCCGCGTTTGTGATGGCAATCGTTGGGCCAGAGATTTGAGTCCAAAGATACGTCAGCGCCTCATTTTCAGGATCGCGCGAACTGCTACCATTGAGCGTCACATCGGCGGGACCGGTGATATTCACATCCGCGCCCGCATTGGCAATGGGCGCTTTATTCACTGGCGGAGTGGTGCCTTCACCATGGCCTAAACCTTCGTGCATGGCATTCAGAATGTCGCCATTATCGGCATCAAGTTCCCACGCAAAAAGCCCACCAAGTTGATTAGAAAGCACATATTGCCCCTTGGCTTTAACTGAACGAGCATCATCGAAAGTGATTAAATCCCCCGTAGATGCCTTGAACAATGATGGCGCCTCAGCCGTTTCATCATAGCTGTAAGTCCAACCGCTCCCCATGTACTCGTTCACTATCTGGCGATAATCCACCACGCCATCTTCCCATGTGCCTTTCACTTTGCCCGTTGCCGTCCCTGTGAATGGGTTATTACCCGTGTAGCCATTCACGCCTGTCCAGCCACGGCCGTACATAGCAGCACCGACCACAATTTTCCCAGGGGTCACACCTTGGCCTAACAGCGCATTAACGCCATTAGCTGTGGTGTAACGAGTATTAGGATCCCAACTCGCTTCATACAGATTGGTTTGATGGCCGAGTTCAGTATTAGTCCAACCACCATTAAAGTCGTAACTCATCAAGAAGATGTAATCCATGTACTGCTGAGCAGCCTGATAATCGACTTTTTGAATTTTATCGTCACCAGCGCTAATAGCTGAGGTCAGCTCATAGGTACGACCCGTTTCGGCGCTTAGTTCATCAAGCATGGCGCGCAATTCACGCATCAGGGTCACATAGGTTTCACCGTCATTGGCATTGCCTAAGTTTGGATTTGCACCACTGCCACCGGGGAATTCCCAGTCAATATCAACACCGTCAAAGAACTTCCACGTTTGTAGGAATTCCTTCACCGATGCGACAAAAGTATCGCGCTTACTTTTATCACCGAAGAAAAAGAAGGGATCAGATAGCGTCCAGCCACCAACCGAAGGCAAAATCTTTAGATCGGGGTGGGCTTGCTTGAGCGCCATCAATTGACCGAAGTTGCCTTTGTAGGGATCAGAGTAGTCACTCACCCCCGCCTGTGGCATTTGAATTGCCGCCCAAGGATCGTGGATAGCGACTTTAAAATCTTCACGGCCACTACAGGCACGTTGCAGCGCTTGGAAACTGCCGTCGATTTCTTTCAAACTATCGTTAATGCCATCACCACCACAAATAGGGGTAAAGCCATATAAAATATGAGTTAAGTTATGTGCAGGGATCTTATCGACCGGGAATTTACGACCGTATACGCCCCATTCGACAAAGTAACCTCCCACCACTTTGCCTGATTTATTAGCATAGGGACGGTTGTTTTCTTTTAGGGGAGCATTGAGTGGCACTAAATGGCTGCCATCGGTATCGGCCACGAGGATTTCTTTGGCATCGCTCTGCGTACAACCATCGCTGTTACACAGTTGCACTTGTATCTGATAACGGCCGCCCTTGTTCACCTTAAAGTTAGCGGTGCCCGAAGCGCCTGAGGGGCCTTCCCAAGCTACATTACCGTTGAGCAGCACTTGGGCTTTATTGCCCACATCACCACTCCAAAGGTTCCAGCTGACGGACACATCGGCAGCATCTTTAATGGTCACCAACTGATTGTAAGCGGTAGCCGCTTGATTAACTTCAATAATAGCGAACTTGGTTTCGCCCCAACCTATAGTCGGTTTGCCGGGCGCTGCGGCAAATGCACTGACACTCACGGTAGATGCCAGCGCCGATGCCACCAGCAAGGCTGATGTTGAAATTTGAGTCTTGAACATGAGATATCCCTATTGAATTTTTATATGAATCAATAAGGCAAACAAAGCGTAGACAGGAAACAACACTCTCTTAAAACCATGCAAAACGACTGACAACTGCACGAAGAAAAACCTGTGGTATCCCCGCTATCATAGGTACAGACGAACCCTTAGACCGGAGGCTTTGCGTCCCAGTTTTTCAACTGGTTTGCCTTTTACACGCAATGACAACGTTGTCATTGCAATAATCAGCATAGACGTAAGCGCAATAAAAATGCAACAAAATATTATCAACCAAGGTAGTGGCTAAAATCGCAAATAGAACTAGGGTCTGTTGATCTTTGCTGTACAAATGTTGCTCAGCAATACATCGGCAGCCACATTAACATAAACGCCAGTGACACCATACTGGCGTAATTTCTTGCTAGCTTGTCATATCTTGTTGATATTGC